>JBEPXS010000281.1:0-2483 GCA_041641755.1 Balneolaceae bacterium | reverse complement strand
GCAGAGCCCGACGCCCTCCCAACCGAGGAACAGCAACAACAGATTGTTGCCCATTACCAGGTTAAGCATCGCAAAAATAAAGAGATTCAAATAGGCAAAAAACTTCCAATAGCCCTCATCGTGCCACATATAACCGATCGAGTAGAAGTGGATAAGAGAACCGACCCCGGTAACAACCAGCATCATTACAATGGAAAGCTGATCTATCTGGTAGGCGATATCGACCGAAAAAGATCCGGCCTGTATCCAGGTAAAAAAAGTAGTGACTACCGCTTCAGAGTCTGTTGAAAAGTTCAGAAAGAAATAACAAACCACCAAAAAAGGGATGAAGACAGAAAGGTTGGCGATAGCGCCGATAAGTCCCTTTTTCTCGCGGAATCCCCGGTTACTCAACCCGAGTAGTCCGTTAATCAAAAATCCCACCAGGGGTAAGCCAACAATAAGAGCAACAAGCGATGTAGCTGATTCCATCAAGTCAGTTTATTTTTGAATCAAAAACTTCTTTTCTCATCCCCATGCCCATCAGTTCGGGATCCGAATAGCTCCCGGTATTTGACCGACAAAAATACAATTGTGCACCGCTAATTCCCTGAGAATTTGGTGCGGGATGATATTGTTTATTTGCGCCCCAAAGGTAGTTATTGCATCAACTATTCCCAAGGGGAATTTCACAGATGGCAAAGATACAAAAAAGTGAACGAAGGTAAAGGTAGATTTAGTAAAAATAGGAGAGACTACAGTGATCATCAAACAGTGTTTCAGTGAACAGTGATCAATCATTTCAAAGGGTAATATCTATTCTTTCTGCCGGCAGTATCCAACACGGGCAGGATGGAGACATAAAACCTCAGAAAAGATTCATTCTGTTGGGCCACACTGACTACTGGAAACTGTCACACTGTTTCACTGAGAAACTACCAGCGCAAGAGATTGATTTTGCTTACGTCGAGAGAGAGATTATTACGGAATATGGCAATAATGATAGCCAGGCCTACCACCGCTTCGGCGGCAGCTACGGCGAGTGAGAAAAACACAAGCACCTGCCCTTCCACATTCCCATGATAGGTACTAAAAGAGATAAGAGATAGATTCACGGCATTAAGCATAAGTTCAACACTCATAAAAATTACAATCGCGTTTTTCCGGATCAGTACACCGATAATACCTATCGTGAAAAGAACCGCGCTTAGAGCTAAAAACCAGTCTATTTGAATCATTGTCCGGAGTTGGATTTAACAATTTTTTGTTGAGCTACCACCAGGGCACCGATCACAGCTGCCGTGAGCAAGATTGCGGTCATTTCAAATGGCAGCAAATACGCCGTAAACATCACTTCACCTATCGCCTCCACCGTCCCTACCTGCGACACTTCAGCCGGCATCTCCGGAAGCATGTCGGTAACGCCTCCGATACTGTATAATATCTGAGACAGAACGACGATTCCCAGCAGGAAAGCAACAAAATATTTTACCCTGAATTTATTAAAAAGAGATTTTTCCGCATCCAGGTTGAGCAACATAATCACAAACAGAAACAGCACCATAATTGCCCCTGCATATACAATTATCTGTATGATTGCCAAAAAGTGGGCCTGCAACAAAACATAAACGCCCGCCAGTGCTACCATATTTATGACGAGGAACAAGGCACTATTGACCGTATTTTTACTGATCACCATGCCCAGTGCAGCGGCAATGGCCAGAATTGCAAGAAAAATAAACGCGTATGAAACCATGTGTTTGCTTTGTTTTAAGTGGCTTCAAAAGTAGATAAATTTAGAAACCACATCAACTCTAAATTAGGGGTAATGTTCAAAATCGAAGATCGTTTTTTAAGAACATTCAACCTGAAACGTTCAACTTTTAACTGTATAACTTACCAGAAGTAAATCAGCCCCGATATTCCCACAGCCCAGCAGTACCAGGCAAAGGGATGAATCCCCTTGGTTTTAAGCACTACGATAAGATACTTGAGGGCAAAATAACCCGATATAAAGGCCGTGAAGAACCCGATCAGCAGATCCAGTGCCGCATCAACTTGTATGCCCATCTCGGCCATCTCTTTCACCTGCATGATCATAGCCCCGGCAATAACGGGTATCACCATCAGGAATGAAAAATTGGCTACTTCTTCCCTTTTAACACCCAGGTATAAACCCAGTGATATGGTTGAGCCGGACCGGCTGATTCCCGGCAGTATAGCAAACGCCTGGGCGATACCGATGGCAAAACTGTTTCCAGTCTTGATTCTTTTGTCAAAATGATCTCTGAATTTCGTAGCAAACAGCAGGCTGCCGGTAACAAGTAACATGATAGAGACCATAAAAGGATTCAGGAATACATCCTCGATATAATCTTTCATTGTGAACCCCACAATCATTGCAGGAATCATGCTCAATAGGATATACCCGCTGAGCTTTAAATTGGGATCGGTGTCCAACCGCTGCCTGAATTCTCCGGGAGAGCCGGCCAGACCCAGCAGCG
>JBEPXS010000280.1:0-5016 GCA_041641755.1 Balneolaceae bacterium | reverse complement strand
TAAAACTGCCTGAGGGATGGCATATTGATCACGAATGGTCTGGTATTATGGGTTTCACCAAGACCAAGACCCCAATAATTAAGCAGGTACGAGGCCGGGTATTTGTAGCGGCGGGACTAAGTGGGATGGGTATCGCAATCGGTATGAAGGTGGGGAAGCAGGCTGTGGCTCTGTTGAATCCGAAATTCAAGTGATAGAGACCTTTGTAAAACCAACTGTCATTACGAATGGAATGAAGTAATCTCCCGATCAGAACCTCTAAAGGGAGATTGCTTTCCCGAAGGCTTTCGGGAAATGACAGATCGTAAAAGTGAAGGTTTTGCAAAGGTCTCTGATAAAAAAAAGGGTAGAGTTGATTCATTATGGGGATTACCCGAATTTTGAGACTACGCCTATCTCTTAGTAATCCATTGGCATAACAAGCCATTACTCGAAAATCGAGTCACAGCTCTAGTTCTTTAAAAGCGTGGAAATCACCTGATCAAGTTTTTTCCATTGATGCTTATTTGCACCCAGATGGTTATACACAATCCTCCCATCGCTATTTACTACCACATTTCTTGGAAATGCACCACCAAAAAGTTCTACAGTTCTGTCATTATAGAGTGCCTGTTGATATTTAAAGGACATGTTCTCTAAAAACGTTTTTACCCTTTCTTCGCTATCCCAGGCAATAGCAAGAAAAACTATCCTATTATTCGAGCTGTATTTTTCAATTAATTTATTAAACCCGGGAATTTCAGCGATGCAAGGAGAGCAGGTGATGGACCACCAGTTAATGACAATAATGTTGTCCTTAGTTTCGGTGATATTTAATTGCTCGCCATTCAGAAGTTCGACGGTGAAATCGGGCAACTTCTTTCCTTCAGCCAGTGGATTTGCCATTGTTTTGCCTTGTGGAGTATTTGTCGTTGAGCCGGTCCACTGGTAGTAAAACTCGTTTTCTTGTGTATTATGAATAATTTCAAGGGGATAGGTGTATGATGCATCAGATTTGGATTTCAAATTAATTTTGGCAATTCTGATGTTTGCATTCTTTTCTATAAAGGAGATGGGACTAAGAGAAAAAGAACTGTCACTCGGTTCCGTTAGATACCAGTACTTCCGGGGGGTTAGTGTTGTTTACGACTATGTAGATACCGGGAAACAGATCTCCCGAATATATTTTCCCATATTCAGGATTTTTGAAATCAAAATTAATTGTTTTACCAGAGGATAAAGTTGGGAAGCCCGATTTTAAACTAATTTTTGTGCGCCTCGTATCTGTTGAATCTTCCTGGGCATCTGCTGCTGAAAAAGGAAAGAGAAACAATAATAAAGTAATACAGAGTACTCTCATGGTTCTATATACTTAGAGACTACAGATATTCTTAAAAAAGTGAACTCGGTTTAAGAATTCAACAAAATCCTCATTTAATTGCCAGTTGAAGACTTTTCTTATTGTTCATTTTTTGAACGACGAAATCCGCCGGCAGGCGGACTAAAGAAATACCAAAAACGTCGCCGGCTGGTGAAATTTTTGTTACGCTCCCGCTCTGGTCTCTCAATCAACAAAAATTTCGAAGGCCGGAGGATAGTAGCAAGCAAACAGATTCTACCTTAGCCCGAGTTGACGTAAACAAATGATTTTACAAGCATTTTTTAGGGTAATTCTCTAAAATAGTAAGAAGTATAACATCTATTTTTATATTTTTATACCTCTACTTTAAACTCACGGTATAGCTCCAGGAATTCGTTCAGCATCATCGCCGTTGCGCCCCAGAGTGGTACCCGGTGTACATCCCAATAGGGAACTTTAAACGTATAATTTTTAAGATCCCAGTCTTCGACAGTCAGATTCTTCTTACCCAGCAGGCTGTCCAGTTCTACAGAGAATGCCTCTTCAACCTCGCTGGGATCCAGTGAAAGTTCAGGCTGATCGGGAAGGTAGCCCACAACCGGAGTCACGTCGTTATTAGAGTTATTGACAAACAGGTTGGTCAATTGTCCGATTATTTCCACCTGTTCTGGATCGATGCCCACCTCTTCTTGTGCCTCCCGGAGAGCGGTTTCTGTGGCCGTTTCATCTTTCTCCGAACGTCCGCCGGGGAAACTTATTTGTCCACCGTGATCGATGTCGGTACTCCGAAGAGTGAGCAATATTTCAAGCTCTCTGTTTTCATTTGGATAGATCAAGACCAGTACGCTACTCTGACGAGCGTGAGCAGTGGGTTCCATAACTCGTTCCGGGCCCTTATTGTCTTTTGGCTCAGGCGCCATCTTCAGTTGAAGATCCCGGCCGGGCAGGGGCTGTTCCAATCGATTTTTAAGATATTCTACAAATGAGTGCATCAGGTGTTAAAATATGAGATTTGAAGAAAAAAAGTTTTACTAATTGATGGAATGTTACGTGTTCAGTTGAAATGGAGTTGATGGGATTGTAAGCTGTAATTAAATTACCAAGTATAAAATTTGGGAACTATACATTAATTTGTAACACAAAGGGGATATGTAGTCTTATTTATGTTGGGCAAATTATTTTAAAAATAAGTTAGCTAATAGCGATACTACAAGTTATAGCTTTGATTATTTCAGAGACTTGCCCATTCTATCTAATTTCAAATAACAAAAAACGGGGGTTATTATGAATCGAGGTCTATTTAGAGTTGTCAGCATTTTTTTGATTGGTTCAGTGCTTCTTTTTTCTGGTTGTGATCAACCAACTGATATAGAAGAGGTGAAATCTGAAGAAAAATCTTCAGAAGTTGAATCCCAAAATGGGGATCCGATTGAAGGTCAGTATATTATTTCGTTCAATACCGACCAAACAACCGGTACACAGGCAACGCGGGCCAAGTTGACCGAGGACCGAATTAAAGCCGTACGCCAGGATTACAGCATCAGATCGGAAAACATCATAAGTCGGTATAAATACTCCATAAGTGGATTTGCCGCCCAGTTAACTGACGAGCAGCTTGGAATGTTGCGAAAAGATGACCGGGTAGATTATATAGAACAAGACCGAATTGTTAAATTGGCTCCTCCCGGAGCATGTGAACCCTGGCCATCCTGCAGAGATGATGATAATGGCGGTGGAGATTCAGGTCAGACAACACCCTGGGGCATCAGCCGCGTAGGAGGACCGGTATCAAGTAATGGTGTAGCCTGGGTTATCGATTCCGGTATTGACCTCGATCATCCGGATCTGAATGTTGATGTGCAACGGTCGGCTGAATTTGTGAGCAGAGGACCGGGGGCCAAGACTGCTGATGACGGCAGCGGTCATGGTACGCACGTAGCCGGGACCATTGCGGCGATTGATAACGACATAGATGTGGTGGGAGTCGCAGCCGGAGCAACGGTTGTAGCTGTTAAAGTTCTTGATGACCGCGGTAGCGGTACCTATTCCGACGTTATTGCCGGTATCGATTATGTAGCGCAAAATGCAGCGTCGGGTGATGTAGCCAATTTGAGTTTGGGTGGCAGTCCGTCTCAAGCTGTAGATGATGCCGTAAGAAATGCAGCCGATCAGGGTGTTTTATTTGCTATTGCCGCGGGTAATAGCGGTGATGATGCTAATAATTATTCTCCTGCACGGGTCGAATATAATAATGTGTGGACGGTTTCTGCTACTGACGATACGGACACTTTTGCATCCTTCTCAAACTGGTCAGGTCCGACTGATCCACCAATCGAATTTGCCGCACCGGGCGTTGAAATATTGTCGCTGTATGCGGATGGTGGAACCCGTACCCTCAACGGTACATCAATGGCCTCTCCACACTTAGCAGGAGTATTGTTGATATCTGGTGGTAATCCTTCAAGCGATGGAACGGCCAGTAACGACCCTGACGGAGATGCAGACCCCATCGTTCATAACTAGAGTATATTACGAAGTTTAACGGGCACCTGTTTTTTTGAAGAAGCAGGTGCCTTTTTTATGGTATGCTTTCAAAGCAAAGTCAGAGTCCGTACTTTATTCGGCTTTGGATTTAACCATTAATTCTATTCGATGTTTTTATATCTGTTATGAAGAAAAAATACAATGTGTATGGAATCGGGAATGCCCTTGTCGATATCGAATTTGAAGTGACCGACAAATTTTTAGAGAAGCACGATGTTGAAAAAGGAGTAATGACTCTGGTTGATGAAGACACACAATTTCAGCTTATAGAGGATATAAACCATGCTGAAGCGGTACAAAAGCCGGGTGGATCGGCGGCGAATACTGTGTTTGCGGTGAGCCAGTTTGGCGGCAATGCGTTTTATTCCTGCAAAGTGGCTGACGATAGTTTTGGAGATGCATATTTAGCCGATATGAATGAGGCTGGAATTGATACCAATTTTGATCGTCAAGAACAACCCAGTGGAATAACGGGCAAGTGCCTTGTGATGATTACCGAAGATGCTGATCGTACTCTTAACACATTTTTGGGGGTTACCTCCTCGCTTTCCACCAACGAACTGGATGAACATGCGATCGGGGACGCTGAATATGTTTACCTGGAAGGCTATCTGGTTACCTCTGAGACAGGATTTGAAGCAATGAAGCAGGCGAAAAATATCGCCGAAAGTAACGAGGTAAAAACGTCGTTAACTCTTTCTGATCCTGCGGTTGTGGACGCTTTTAAAACCCGTTTTGAGGATGTGATCGGAGCTTCAGTGGATCTGTTGTTCTGTAATGAAGAGGAGGCTCGAAGATTTACCGGAGAGACCGATCTCATGGTTGCTCGGGAGGCGCTCAAAAAGGAGGCCAAACGATTTGTGATAACACAGGGCAGCAATGGAGCCATGATTTTTGACGGGGATACCTTTATTGATATTGAGCCCTATGAAGTAAAAGCGGTAGATACAAATGGAGCGGGTGATATGTTTGCCGGGGCGTTTCTGTACGGAATTACCAATGGTATGGGATTTGCAGCTGCGGGTAAGCTGGCAAGTCTGGCCTGTTCGCGTATTGTCTCCCAGTTCGGTCCCCGTCTGAAATGGCATGAAGCACAAGAAATACTCCACGACCTAAGGTAGACCCGTCGGTGC
>JBEPXS010000279.1:0-5060 GCA_041641755.1 Balneolaceae bacterium | reverse complement strand
CCCATTCAGTTGGATTCAACATCTATAATTGAACAGAAAATGGATTATCTACATGTAAACCCTGTTAAGGCTGGTTTTGTCAATAAACCGGAAGATTACCTGTACAGCAGTGCCAGGAATTTTGCCAGTTTACCCGCCGTGATGGATATTGATGACGGATTTTGGAAAGGATAAGTTTGATATATACTGTACTTGGTAAACGGACGATAGCCCGAGTGTATGGCACAAGCGAGACGCTTGCGCCATATTTTTTTAATTACATTTTTAGATCTCTAAATTCACTTAAGAAACTGTTAATAGCGCGTAGCGGTGAAGGACTTTTACAGCATCAGAATGGAAGAAATAGCCGGTATTACCCGAACGGACGCTCACGGCCGAGTGCGTTTTTAATAAAGGTCAAAATTCACCTAAAGAAAATAGCTAATAGCGCGAGCGTCCCGCTCGTGCTACAAAACAACCCTGTCAACCGTCAGTTTCCAGTTCAAATTCATACCGATTTTTCTCCTTTATTTCCATGCTGCCGTTCTCGAACCGTTGTTCCTCGAACGTCACGTTTCCATTTTGGTCGACAAGTAGGATAGTTGAACAGCGTGTGCCATATTTTTCTGTTTTGATGAATATGGGAGAAATTGCCCTTTCCAACTCCCTGGGGATACCGGTATCGGGCAACTCAGTTTCTGCGGCAGGTTGATCATCCCGCAGTATATCAAAAAGCTCTGACTCGTCAATTTGTTCACTACTCATAATCTGGGAAAGCCCCTCTTTGGCCCGATCTGTCTTTGGCCAGGAGGTATCCAGAATGTCATTACTCAGTCCATACAAGCCAGGATCCAGCATAACAGATTGCTCAGTGTGGTTTGAATAATACATCAGCTTATCAATCGAGCCGACCAGCAGATTAAAACCATTATATTGGTCTGCTTTGGGGTGTAGCTGGCGTAGATATACTTCGGGAGGGTTATCTCCTTTTAGGTAATTTAACACAAGCTTACCTCTTGAAGGGGCATCTTCTTTTCTACTGGCCGGATCCCGATAGTTCGTCAATGCAGAAAATCTTCCTCCTTTTGTTATACCCATCCAGGTTCCCCCGGCTTTGAGATCCTTGCCTGCCAACAGATTAGGGTGATCATTCCAGAATTGTGCCTTGCGGGTGGGCCGTTGATAAAACTCATCCCTGTTGGCAGCAAAAATGAATTGATAACGGGGATGCTGTTTGTAGGCAAAGACGATTAGGCACATCGATAAAGCACTTACTTAATATTAGTTAGAGTGGTATGAACTATGAGTTTAAACACTTTTCAAAAGCCTCACAAAGGTAAAAGAAATTCTCGTAACTATTTAGCATATTCAGGCGTGTATTAACTCTGTTGTAATCAGTAAATGGCATTGCTGTATGTCCCTGCTTAAACAAAATCAAAGTTTTTCCGTTCGCGATTACCTCTTCATCGCCGTGGGACTGCTGGGCATGCTTGCCTACTTTATGTCTTATGGGATGCAGGATCCACGGGGAATGATTAACATATCGCTGGACCAATCCTCCGCAATGTTAAAAGCAGGCGAAGTAGCCAACAATTTAGGATACAATACGAGCAACTATCGGTCACAAATCAACTTCGGAACCAATGTGGATTTGTTAGACAGCCTGCAGCATAAGATTGGCAGGCAGAATGCGGTTAAACAGTTACGACAAGATAAATCAGCCAATGTCTATCCCTATTTTTGGGAAATTCATTTTGAACGTACCGGACCTGGTGGAGAAGATGAAATTGTTTTTGGAGGAGATCGTGGAGATGTCGAGACCGGGGCCGATGAATTCATAATACGGTTTTCTCCGTCAGGTGAATGGATTGAATTGATTAACAGCAGTGATCTGATACCGGAACAACAGATTAATCGGGAAGCGTTGCGAAACGTATTTACTGCAGATAGTACCCTCGAGCTTTGGCGTTCAATTCCCGATTCGGCCTGGGAGGGGATACTTAGTTTTGATCTTGAGCAAAGTTATGATGATACGGTCAGCTCCGAAGAAGAAACCGGCGATCCCCATCAATTCAAACGGTCTGAGATTCTGCGGTTAAGTGAATACTATATTCAGCAGTCGGGATGGAATTTGGCGCAGTTTGATGTTTCTAATATTCGGATGGAGACACTGGAGTCCACCGTAGTTGCGCGAATCCGGTACCAGTCAAAAGATCCGATTCATGGGCAGGATGTAAACCTGCAGGCATCAGTTACTCCTGCGGGTACTTTGTTGGATTTGAGTTCTCGTTATAATCCGGCGGGTGGCAACGGAAATCAAGCACCAAATGTCTGGGAGCTGGTTACCATCGCAAGCATATTTCTTTTTGGGATTGCCGTAGCTGTCATCTTTTATTTTCGTATTCGGGCTCGTGTGGTCGATACAAAGTCAGCACTGGTGATGAGTATTCTAGCGGGATTCATTGTTCCAGTTATGGTCTTTCTGAACCAGACCCACGAAGTTAACCTTTTTGAGGAGGGGTCGAGCTGGGTTGATTTTATGGGGCTGGCCCTTATGATGGGTATCACGGGAGCACTTGCTTCGGTAGGTTTTTTTATTGTTTCAGCCGTAGGCGACTCTATTACTCGTCAACACTGGCCCGAAAAGTTAGATTGTTACGATTACCTTCGTCAGGGGATGTTTTTTAATAAACCAGTGGGTGAAGTACTTCTTCGTTCAGTTATACTAACGTTTTTATTGACAGGATTTTGGTCAATTTTGTTATGGTTCTTCCCTGAGATTTATTTCGAAACGAGTGAACCATTGTTGAGCTATGAGGTGATATGGCCTCCTGTCTACCTGGTGTTGGATAATATCTGGTATAGCCTGATTCTGGCGTTCAGTATTTTTCTGGTTGTGGGATCACAATCCTATGCACAAACTTCCAGTCAATGGCTTGCGGGAGCCCTAATGGTAGTAGCGGTTGCCGTAGTACAGCCGCTTCCCTTTGCAAGCGGACCTGAACCAATTCAACTTACATTGCTGTTGATCCTTGGAGTGGTACTTACTGCTATCTATCTCTATTGGGATTTTCTGACTCTGTTGTTGACCCACTTTCTGTTTAGTGCACTCCTGGTAGTTTCCAGCGGTTGGATTATTGAAAGTTCGCCGGATTTTTATGTATTCCTTTTCTACCTGTTATTTCTGTTCCTGATGACTGGGGTGGGTGTACTCTTTATAGTGAAAGGGAAGGATGAACAGGCTCTGCCCGACTATGTACCGGAGTATGTCGAAGAATTGGCTCAGGAGGAACGAATCAAACAGGAGCTGCAGATTGCTCGTGACGTACAGCAATCATTTTTGCCGTCGGTTACCCCGGCCATTAGCAATCTTGACCTGGCTGCGATCTGTAAACCTGCATACGAGACGGGCGGAGACTACTACGATTTTATCCAGCTCGATGATCACCGGCTGGGAGTGGCGATTGGCGATGTAAGTGGAAAAGGAATACAGGCTGCTTTTTACATGACGTTTACCAAAGGGATTTTGCACACCCTTTGCCAGGAACATGAGTCTCCCGCTCAGGTCCTGAAAAAGGCAAACAAGCTTTTTTATCAGAATGCCCAGCGTGGTACGTTTATTTCTCTGATCTACGGTATTGTGGATACGCGTGAAAAAACATTTCGCTTTGCCCGGGCCGGCCACAACCCGCTTTTTTATTATTCATCAGATAAAGATACCCTTGATCTTCAACAGCCAAGTGGCCTGGGACTTGGATTGACCATTTCAAATTCATTTGATAATAATATACAGGAAAGTACGCTGAACCTGGCGTCGGGAGATGTATTGGTGCTATATACTGACGGGGTCGTAGAGTCGTTAAATACTGCACGGCAGTTTTACGGTACCGACCGGCTGCGGAAGCTGTTGAGTTCCCGAAAGAACAAACAGGCAGATGTAATATTGTCGGATCTGGTCTCGGATGTGACTACATTTGCCGGGCAGGCCAAGCAACATGACGATATGACGATAATGGTAATAAAGTTGAACCAGGAAGGTTAAGTAAATTTGAGTCAATTTAAATAACTGAATAAGGATGAAACAGATAAGCGTATTAATAACACTCTTTATTTTTATTGCCGGGCTGGAATTTTATCAGGCAGATAGTGATCAACAGAAAACCGGTATCAGCTGGTACAGTTTAGAGGAATCACAGGACTTGGCAAGTTCCGGCGAAAAAAAAGTTTTGATATATATGGAAGCCAGCTGGTGTACCTACTGCAAAAAGATGGAAAATGAAGTATTCCCAAAAGAAGACGTGCAAAATTTAATGCATAAATATTATTACCCGGTTCGGCTCGATATCGAATCCGATAAGGTTATCACCTATAACGGCACTGAGATGACAGAGCAAGAGTTTGCCAATTCAATAGGGTTAACGGGGACGCCTACCTTTTTGTTTATTGATGGCACAGGCAAGATACTGGGGAAACAGCCGGGCTTTATTCCCGCCGATGTGTTCAAGTCATTACTTTCGTATGTTGGGACCGACGCCTACAGCAAGGTTAAATTTGAAAAGTTTCTGAAAAGGAACAATCAATAAATGTTATCTGTCTGATGAATTGGTATATTCAATGGTGAAATTATTAATAAAGATGTTTTTTAGTACATGGTTCTGAGTCAAGCGGTTGAGGATTACCTGAAAACAATTTACATACTCGAATCCGAGGGGACCGGCGCCACTACCTCTAGCATTGCGGAATCGTTGGATGTTTCATCAGCATCTGCTACCAACATGATAAAACGCCTTTCCAAGATGGGGTTGGTAGACTATCAATCTTACAAGGGAGCCAGGCTCACAAATGCGGGTCGAAAGATAGCACTGGAAATAATTAGACATCACCGTCTGTTGGAACTCTACCTGCTGGAGGTTATGGGCTATTCGTGGGATGAAGTACATGATGAAGCTGAAAAGCTTGAGCACCACATATCGGAACAGTTTGAAGACAAGATTGCAGAATTATTGGATAATCCCACCCACGATCCCCACGGCGATCCGATTCCGACAAAAGAGGGAGTCATGCCGGAACTGGATGCCAAA
>JBEPXS010000278.1:0-5069 GCA_041641755.1 Balneolaceae bacterium | reverse complement strand
CCTATATCGGGGAACAGTATGCTGCGGCACATGTCGAGCATAATTTTCGATCAATTCCTTTCGAGCTGTTGGGGCTCCGTAAGCTCGTAGACTGGAACTGGAGCCTGATCCTATTTGGCGGTGCGGGCAAAACCTGGATTTCCGATACCAGAAAGCAGGCGATCCTGGATCGTACCGGCTACCTTGTTCCCGGAACGGGTGATGATATGCACCTGGAGGCGGGGATTTCCCTGAACGGTTTGTTTGGTCTTTTCCGGGTAGACTTTGCCCGGCGTCTTGACGAGCCCGCGTTTATGATCAACCTGAGCATTGCTCGTATATTTTGATCTTATCGGGGAAGCTTTTAGCAAGTACCTTCATACTTTTAACGTAAGGTTTATGATTTTGCTAACTATTTTGTTATGCCAAGTATACACTATTTGAATTGTTCCTATTTCATGCAGTAGCTGCTCTTTCTATTCTTTTTGGACTTGGGAGGTTGAATGATAATCAGGTTAGTACACGGAGCGTAAATGCGGGTCCCGACGCAGAGCATCGGGACGGGGATTAACCAAGCTTAGTTCCCCATATTTATTCAGTCGATCTGCGTCCCATCACTGGATTTTTGGGTTCGTTCTTTAGACAGTTGGGATAAAACCATTGAACCCGAACCACAGAAGGTGCAGTTCTCAAATAGCAATGGCTTCTTAACACTCCGGCTCCGGTCACTGTACCAACAAAAATTTCAAAGGCCGGAAAAGAATGTGCTGCTAACTGGTTCTTATCCGAGTTCAGGATATATTTATGGATGCCAACCCCGTAGAGACGCATCGCATGCGTCTTTTTTAAAATTGATGTGGCAACTGAGAATGAATACCTGCTTTTCCCAATTCTTAAAAACAGGAGTTCGGAGGGGAGAGAAATAAAAAAGGCGAATCCCGGTTATGGGATTCGCCTTTGAAAAATGTGCTTCAAATCAGCCGTTAGTTAGATGGTGTGTACTGGTAAGGGCTGATTGGGTGAGATTCTGCGCGACGGTTCTTGCGGCAGCCGATTTCGTCGGTTTGCTCGTAGCAAGCAACCGGTGCTTTACCAAGACCGCGAGAATCGATGCGATCTTCAGCAATACCATTTTCTGTGTAGAAGTCTACAACTGAAACAGCACGTCGCTGACTCAGACGCAGGTTATACTGATCTCCACCAATGTGATCAGTGTAAGCATCAATACGAACACGGAAGTTAGGTGCATTCGTCAACTGCTTGACATTCTCTGAAAGAATGGCCGCTGCCTGATCGTCAATATTTGATCTGTCAAAGTCAAAGTTGATGGTTCCCAAGTCGCCTTCTTCAATGTAGGCAGGGTCCTCCGGATCGTTCGGATCGGTACCCATCTCAATTTCCTGAGAATCGGTAAATCCGTCCCCGTCAGTGTTGGCATTGTTAGGATCAGTATCGTGTTCCATTACCTCATCATAGTCGTTGAGGCCATCACCGTCACTGTCGGTATTTGTAGGATCTGTGCGATACTCATTCACTTCTTCCCCATCTTCGAGGCCATCACCGTCGGTGTCGGCATTTGTAGGATCGGTATCATACGAATTCACTTCAGGTCCGTCCTCCAGTCCGTCGCCATCGGTGTCGGCATTTGTAGGATCAGTGTCGTAATCGTTTACCTCTTCGCCGTCGGATAGTCCATCACCATCGGTATCAGCAGAATTAGGATCGGTACCAAGTTCAGCCTCTTCGGCATCAGTTAGCCCATCCCCATCTGTATCTACCGGTTCTTGAACAGCAGGTTCGCTAGAACCGCATCCGTATTGAAGGGTAACCCCTCCTGCTAATAAAATGGAAACAAGTAATATATTGAGAGCTCGTTTCATTGAATTTACTCCTGTATGTTTATGATTTTGAAGAAAGTATATTTAAATATGTGAAAAACTTGAATATGAAGCACCTTTGAAGAAGCTACGAAGCAAAGAAAATAATGATACTACCGAACTCAAACAAAATTTGATGAAATAATTAGCAATGAAATTTTATAACCCCTATATTTGCCAATCCCAAAAGGGGCTATAGCTCAGCTGGCTAGAGCGCTTGCATGGCATGCAAGAGGTCCGGGGTTCGAATCCCCGTAGCTCCACTTTTTTGTTCGCATTTCTTTGGATACTTTTTCTGTCAGTAGTTAAATATAAATCGTCATTAGAGTTAAAAGTTCCGAAAAAATTTACAATTAGCTTAATTGTAATAAATTAGTTATTTATAAATCTTGTATCTTTATCAAAAAGAGACTTCAGACGGACTAAATTAATAAATATATGATAAGGATGTTCTAATTCGGATAAGATAATCCTATTTATGTCAAGAAAAATCATATATATAACTTCATTTCTGGCTTTTGTCCTGTTTTTGGGTATCATCGCCAGGCCATCTCCTGCCCAGAGCGCAGTGGAGGTGGATTTGAAACTCCAGCCACAGTTAACAACAGCCCAGGTACTAAGCCTTGCGAATCTGGGAGTCAGACGATCGGGAGCTCCGCTTCTCAATGTGATCATTCGAAATACTTCGAATGAACCTCAAAATAACCTCTTCCTGGAAATAATGATAAATGCCAGTAAAGTAGGTACAATTGCTGAAATCAGGCAGGTGGGCCGTTCTTTTAGTCTCGATCCCGGACAGGTCGTAGTTGCAAATGAAAATCAACTGCGTAATGGGCTGCCGGGCGTTGAAGAATCCATTGTTTTTAATGGTGGCTTGACGGAGCAGGGAGAACAGTTTGTGGACAATCTTTCGGGCAGTATAAATCTGCCTTCCGATCTCTACACCGTAACTTTTAATTTGTACCAGGGAAATAATACGCAAGGTGGGGGAGATCTTTTGGAAACCGTGGAAGAAACATTCGGTGAAAATATATCTGAAGATACCAGCGTCGACCTGTACCTGATGCAACCGGGTAATGTTCTGGGATCTAATGCGCAGATCACATCTTCACTTCCTGTTTTCCGCTGGGACGGGCCTACCAATATCAGTTACAGGTTAATAATAGTAGAAGCCAATGATCAAAGTCCGGAAACTTTGATTCAGTCGGCCCTGGGTACCGAGCCCACTTTAGTGAGTGGTAACCTGGGAACTGGCAGTCTGCTTGATTTTGAGATTCTTGATGCCGAGGTAGAGAATATCACTTATCCATTTCCTCCATCCGGGGTTCAAAATCTAAAGACGGGTGCTCAATATTATTGGCAGGTATTTGCCGTCCAGGAATCGGTGAATGACATCCAGAGTATTCCTTCAGAAATTTGGGAGTTTACCATAGCATCCGAAGAAGCTAATACGGCAGCTAATGTATCCGGACAGATGCTGAACTCTTTAAATGCTTTATTGGGAAGAGAACAGGTTGAGCGTTTAACCGAACAGGGATTTACTTTTGAGTCGATTACTATTGAAGGTCAAACATTACAGGGAGCTGCCGCCGTGCAGAAACTACAGGAGTTAAGTGTTGAAGTGGAAAACGGTGACATAACCGTTGTTTTAGATTAGGAACCAGAATTATGAAGTGGAAAGACCTATTTTCTTTATTGGGAGGACCGTTGTTGGCTATTCTTATTTTGGGAATGGCATCGGAGGAAATCTATAACTATACTCTTTCAAGTGATCGGCCTCTTGCATTTGTGCGTCGCTTTAAGCCCGCTGTTAGTATTCATCCCAAAAATATTAATGCTGATAAGGGCGAACCGCTCTATGACGGGGATACGCTTCGGACCAATGATAATGGGTATGCAGCGGTTCAGTTTATGGATAAAAGTTTCGCTAAAGTAAAGCCGAACTCCGAGTTAACCGTGCATGGAGAGGTAAAAAGTGATAAAAGCACGTCTGCCCGTATTGCACTGGAAGCAGGTGAAATTTTTATGGAGGTTACTCAGCGGACAGATAATAATTTTGAGGTTTCTACCTCCAAATCGGTAGCCTCGGTTAAAGGTACGGAGTTTGGAGTCAGGGATGATCATTACACCTGGGTTGCCGAAGGAACCGTAGAATTAACCTCGACAGCAACCGGCGAAACGGTTACTCTCACTGAAAGTATGTATGGTCAAGTCAACGAGGATGACTCGATTACCAGAGGGGAACTTTCTGAAGCAGAACTTGAGAAATTAAACAGAGCATTCGAGGAGCTTGAAGGAGAAACCGGAGCCCCCAAACAGATGATCTTGCGATTCAGAGATGAAAACGGTCAGATCCGTGAGATTGAAATCGACTATTATGAGAATAATGGAAACGGTAATTAAAGATCCTGGGTATACAGGTATTGTTACGACGAATGGGTAGCATAATGGTTTCTGTTTCTGGGATTCGGCGGCCGATATTCGTATTTCTGGCACTTATGTTCTTGTCCCAAAACCTGGTTGCACAAAATGTCTACCAGGTTCAACATCAGCCTCCCACGGTTATTGAACGATCGGAACCGGTAAGTCTCACCTTTGATATACCGGCCATCAATATAAATAGCGTGCAGGATGCTTTTGTCTTTTATAAATACGACGGAGAAGCTTCTTATCGACAGGAACGGGCTTCGTACGATTTGGGTACCTTTACCACGGAACTGACTATCGAGAATCAGAGTGCCGGTTCCCTGGAATATTTCTTTATGGTTGAGATGACCGATGGTGATCTCATCACCTATCCCGCTCAGCAACAGCGATCCAATCCTGTTCGGGTCGATATTGTTGAATCTTCTGATGCCCGTGCGGCGAATCAAGAGTCTGCGCCGGTAGAATATACTATTTTGTCTCCTGAATCGGGGACTACCGTATCTCAAAGCGATGTACTGGTAGCCATCACCTTGTTTTATGAGGAGGGAGATATCGACACAACAAATTCCTCGTTTATCCTTACTCTGGACGACCAGGATATTACTAACGAAGCTGCGGCCTCAAACTATTTTTTCTCCTATTCGCCCGAGCAGATTGACCCCGGTCCACATCAAGTTAATCTTCGGCTGGCCGTGCCGGGCGATACCCTCTTGGTTGCCAACTGGGGATTTAACGTGTTGGACCCCAACCGGCAAGTTGTTTCTCGAAGAGGTTCCCTCTCCGACC
>JBEPXS010000277.1:0-5081 GCA_041641755.1 Balneolaceae bacterium | reverse complement strand
CTAATCTAAATTTCGTATATTCACCTGTTTATTCGAACGTCTAAAATTACACTACTGAATGTCCCAGTCCGAAGCAGCAACGAAAGAGAAAGAACAAATTAAAAGTGGCGACCGGCCCATCATTGTTAAGGGCGCCAAAGTTCACAATCTCAAAGACATCGACATTGAAATTCCCCGCAACCAGATGACGGTGATAACCGGTGTATCCGGTTCGGGTAAATCGAGCCTGGCCTTCGATACGATCTATGCCGAGGGACAGCGCAGGTACGTTGAAAGCCTTTCAAGCTACGCCCGCCAGTTTCTGGAACGGATGGATAAGCCTGATGTTGAGTTAATGCAAGGGATTTCACCTGCCATGGCTATACAGCAGAAGACAACATCAACCAATCCCCGGTCTACGGTTGGGACGACTACTGAAATTTATGATTACATGCGGTTGCTCTGGGGACGAATCGGGCGTACGATTTCACCTAAATCAGGCCAAGAGGTTCAGAAGGATTCCACCAAGACTGTAATCAAGGAGTTGTTTGACCGTTTTGAGGAGGGGACCAAGTTTTATGTTCTGTTTCCTGTTCCTCATCATGAAGAGAAGAAGCTTGAGGATGAACTTAAAGTATTAAAAGAAAAAGGTCTGACCCGCCTGCTCCATATGGAGGACGAACAGTTGCTCGACCTCACAACCGATGATCCGGAACCGAAAAAGATGGATTCGGACGAATACCGAGTGCTGGTAGATCGTCTGGGGATTAAAAAAGATGAAGACACGAGGACACGAATCGCAGGATCACTGGAAACCGCTTTTCATGAGGGGCGTGGTCGCTGTTCTATTAAAATACGTGATGGCGAAGAACTGAACTTCAGCGAGCGGTTTGAGATGGACGGGATGGAGTTCGAAGAGCCGACGCCCCAGATGTTTTCCTTTAATAATCCCTACGGAGCCTGCGATACCTGTGAAGGATTCGGACGTGTGGCCGGGATTGATGAAGATCTGGTGATTCCCGACCCGGGGAAGACGATCCGTGATGGTGCTATTGCTCCATACAGCGGTCAAAAATTCAGCAAACATCTGCGCGATCTGATCAAAGTATCGGCGCGGTACAGCCTGCCCATAGATACGCCCTACAGGGAGCTTTCTGAAGAGATGAAAGATATCATCTGGAATGGTAAAGATGAGTACAAAGGGCTGAACGAGTTTTTTGAGGATGTCAAAAGCCAGTCCTATAAAGTGCACATGCGGGTGTTTTATTCCCGTTATCGTGGGTACAGCCGCTGCCCGGATTGTAAAGGTTACCGCGTGCGCCCGGACGGCTTGTATGTTAAGGTGAATGGCAAGCATATTGGCGAAATTTCGGAGCTGACCATCGGACATGCGCGCGAATTTTTTGAGGATATGGAACTTACCGAATTTGAGAAGGAGGTAGCCGAACAGATACTGTATGAAATTCGAAAACGTCTTAAATACCTGGATGAGGTAGGTCTCGATTATCTGACCCTGAACCGGTTGGCCAAGACCCTAAGCGGCGGGGAATCTCAACGTATCAGCCTGGCCAATTCATTGGGAAGTTCGCTTATCGGCAGCCTTTACGTGCTGGATGAACCCACGATCGGGCTGCACCCACGCGATAACGATCGCCTGATTAATATACTGAAGTCACTCCGTGATATTGGCAATACGGTGTTGGTGGTGGAGCACGATCCCGCCATGATAGAATCCGCAGATAATATTATTGATATCGGCCCTTTTGCCGGGGTACACGGCGGAGAGGTGGTTTTTGAAGGATCCTATGAAGAGCTGCAGAAGGCTAAGACATTGACCGGTAAATATATAAGTGGCCGTAAAGAGATCCCGGTCCCCGAAAAACGCAGAAAGGGAACAGGCAACTCTATTGTACTGGAGGGTGCGAGTGAACATAATCTGAAGAGCCTTGAAGTGGAATTTCCCCTTGGAAAGTTTATCTGCGTTACCGGCGTCAGTGGTTCCGGTAAGTCAACCCTGGTGCACGATACGCTGTACGGGGGGATCCAGAAACAGATGGGCACCTATAATGACAAGATTGGGCGACACAAAAAAATTACCGGTCTCAACCATATCGATTCTGTAGAGATGGTCGACCAGTCACCAATCGGGCGTTCCTCCCGGTCCAATCCCGCCACCTACACCAAGGCGTTTGATGGGGTTCGTGACCTGTTTTCCAACACCCGGCAGTCAAAGCTAATGGGATATGAGCCGGGGCACTTCTCTTTTAATGTGCCCGGAGGTCGCTGCGAAACCTGCGAGGGTGAAGGTGTACAGACTATTGAGATGCAGTTTATGGCCGATATTGAGCTGACCTGCGAAACCTGTAACGGCAAGCGCTACCGCAAGGATGTGTTGGGTGTGAAATATCGCGGGAAAAACATCCACGACGTGCTGGAGATGTCGGTTTCTGAAGCGATTGAATTTTTTGTGGATGAACCGACTATCACCAAACGGTTACAGCCGCTCGAAGATGTTGGGCTCGGATACCTGAAGCTGGGCCAGAGCGCCCCGACGCTTTCGGGTGGAGAAGCCCAGCGGGTGAAGCTGGCGAAGTTTCTTTCCAAAAGTGCGGGCGACCATACGCTCTATTTCTTTGACGAACCGACCACGGGTCTGCATTTCGAGGATATTAACAACCTGCTCGATTCATTCAATCGATTGGTCAACGAGGGGCACACCGTCATCATTATTGAACACAACCTGGATGTCATCAAAAGCGCCGATCATATTATTGACATCGGCCCTGAAGGCGGTTTTGCCGGTGGACAGATCGTAGGCACCGGAACGCCTGAAGAGATTACGGAGATCGAGGAGAGTTATACAGGCAAATATTTGAAGGAGGTACTGTAAATAGTTTTGAATCTAATGATTTTATAATCTCATGCTCCCATCACTGGTACTATTTGTTGGAAATTGCAGATGTGGAAAAATTCACTTATTGGGTTCTGTAAAACAATTATAAAGTGATCGAAAAGTAAGTAGGGAAATTTTAAATATAGTAAAAAAAATGGGCCACACTTAGAATGTGACCCATGTGAAATTAACAAAGTTAAGAATTGGTACTTAGCATTTTCTGCCTTGATCAGTTCAGTGGTATCTTGCCCGACCCGTTTTCTGGAATATCGAAGCGTTTTTGCAGCTCCTCATACGACATATTTTTGAATACCTCCCTGTTAATCTTAGCCTTACTACTTGCGGCTTGTCCTCCTGGAATAATTACATAACGAAAAACATTCCTGGTGTCGAAAGAGCCAGGATCTGAGTTGGGATTGGCTTTGTCAAAAAATTCGATTTTTAGTGTATCGGGTCTAACTTTATAGTTTAAAGTGAAATCTGCAAATCCAGGTATATCAGTAACGGGTAACTGATATATGAAATCTGCATTAAAGAAATCGACATATACTTTAACAAAACCTTGATCGATAATCTCTTGGGTAAGATCCGACTCTACAATGTCAAAATACCTCAATGAATCTCCGAAAAATTCAGCCGGTGTCCAGGAATCCGGAGTAATCCAGTCTGAGTAGATGACGTTGGCCGTGCCTTCATCTCCTTTTGGTCCCTGTGGGCCTTCCGGTCCCTGGGGTCCTTGGGGACCTTGCTGTCCGGCCGGTCCTTCACAAGCTGTTATCATGACAAATCCCAAGAAAAGGGAAAGTGTAAATATAAATATGGTAGTGAAATTTCTGATTGTTTTCTGTTGTCTGTTAGCGTGATCCATAACTTTTTATAATTTTAAATTGAACCTTACATCTACCTTACAACGGGAATTATTCCATGCAATAAGGGTCTCATTAGTTAATACGAGAGATTATTGAAAAAAAGGCCATATTGGTTATACGAAATGTGAAAGACCAAAGTGATCAGGAGAATTAGTCAGATGGACAAAAAAAGAGGGATTTGTAAATATTCGTACTTATTGTGTATTCTATGATCTTCATCGGGATGGGGTAAAATCCCAAAAATATTCATTAGACAAATACATATTATGAAAAGAGCATACACTATTTCAATATTTCTCACGGTATTTTTATTGGCCCTTTCGATACAAAGTGCATATGCACAATTCGGAATTCGTGCGGGTATTAACTTTGCAACATTCAATAATGCAATTGATGACCTGGACTCACGGACTGGTTTGCTAATTGGAGCGTATTATGATATCAATATTCCTGTGATTCCATTGTCAATACAGCCGGAGGTAACCTATAATCAAAAGGGTGCTGCAGAGGGAGGAGCTGAGGTTCAGGTAGATTATATTGAGGTGCCTGTTCTTGCCAAACTAAGTTTTGCACCCGGTCCTGTTTCACCGCACATTTATGCAGGCCCCTATGTTGGCTTTGTATTAGATAGTAAAGTTTCTAGCAATGGAGTGAGTCTGGATGTGGACAATGCAGAAACAGATTTTGGCGGCATTGTTGGAGCGGGAATTGATATCAATGCCGGGGTAACTTCAATTAATCTTGGAGCACGCTATGGCTTCGGCCTTATTGATGCATTTGAAGGTGGTCAGGGTAAAAATGGAGTTTTCTCAATAGTAGGAGGTATTGCTTTGTAGGTATTGAAAGTGAGATTCCAGTTGGCAGATGTAAGGAGAGGGGGACAAATATAAGCATACGATCCCTCTCCTTCGATCAAATCTTATTAAACCGCTATCTCACTCCGACGGGATCTCTCCACTTGGGTTTCGTTTATTGTTTGCATGAAGGCCTCCAGCTTAGCCAGGCGTGCTTCCAGCCGATCAACTTGGTTTACTTATTTTTATTCCACCGGACTCCAGTGGGGATCAGTATTTCTTCCCCGGCTATCAGTTAATTTGACTACACTGCCAAGACTACCGTCAGCATCAATTCTGTGGATATCATTCACAAGAAAAAAAATCAACTGAGTTCCATCGGGCGACCAGGAGGGAAAGAATCCATCTGCGGTCATGTCGACTAACAGTTTAGCAGAAGAAACCAAGTTGGGCTCTTTTAGATATATTTCAAAATTACCTTCCTCTGCATCCCCCTCATGCTCCCGGTTACTTGCAAAAGCGATTTGAGAGCCGTCGGGCGACCAG
>JBEPXS010000276.1:0-5088 GCA_041641755.1 Balneolaceae bacterium | reverse complement strand
TGGGTTTAATCTGCTATTTATCATTGTCTTGTCAACGATATGCAATTAAACAAAAACATTAATGCCAGGATAAATAACCTCCTGCATTATTCCTTTTACATCAGAGCGGGAAAAGAACAGATCTATATTAAATGTTTTGAAAATGACTCCTGGCTGCAATGTTCTTCCTCTGTAGGTGTAGATGAAAAGAGCAGGATTCAAAGGATCAAAATTTTGAAAAGCAGTGAGAAAAGACAACCCGCTTTTTCAAACAAACCCGTCGTAAAAACGATCAATCCGTTTGATCATCCCCGGCTGGTTTATAATCAATATGAGCATGCTGAAGCATTGATAAGATTTTTACTGAGATATTTAATGGAATTGCCAAAAAGTAGCCGGTGGAAGATGGCCGGATACATAATTTTCCAACTTGACTACGAGCCTGAAGGTGGAATAACGGATGTGGAAAAGAAAATGATTAAAGAATCTCTTGAACAAAGTAGTGCCAAGCTGGGGTTGGTAGCCAAACCTTCTACGGTTGTATCTGAAGATAAAATCGAAAAGCTATACACTTACATTGTCGAGAATCGAATATCAAAGGAAGATCAAATTGAACAAGAGTTGCAAGAGATGTTGATATAAATTGAAACGGTGAACGTCTTCTTTGTATCATGCCTATGAACCTAGACGAGACTCGTCACTGGTTTTTAGTACTGCTTTTTTATAGAGGTCTTTGGGAATACTTCCTTATAAATCCCTCTTATTGTACGGAGGAGGGGTTTGGAGAGATTAAAACAGCAGTGATTCAAATCTTCTGTTTGTAAGGAGCTCAACAAAATGAATCTGGCAAATCTCCATCCATTTTTCACCCATTATGGAAGATGAGAGCTGGTGTTTAAATTCTTTATTCTAAAAATGGCTTTGAGATGGAGTACTGGTTCAGATTATGTGGGGTTTAAAGGCCAATAAAAATATTTTGCTGTAACATTACGGATTTAAAAATCGTGTGAAGTAAAGAATTGCCTTAGGTATAAAGGAATGGGATGGTTTCACTAAAAACAAAAAAGGATAAATAAAATCATGGAGGATAAAGTGAAAGAATCTAAGTCAACGGGTGTAACATACTTCCTGGGTTTTATAGGCGCAGCTGTCTATTATATTTCGAGCGCCACCGGCTTTTGGGCAGGAGTACTGGGGGTTCTAAAAGCTTTGGTTTGGCCAGCTTTTCTTGTATACCAGGCGTTCAAATATTTTGGAGGATGAAAATTGAATGTACTTATTCATAGTCAAAGAGACGATGGGTACGTAGTCAGTTAAATCTATATAATACTCGAACAGGTATGACAACTATCACAGACGAACTCTCCGATATTTCAGAACGACAGGCGGCATTAGCCGCAGGATTCGGATTGCTGGTGATGTGTTTTCTTGCACCCATCGCATATTTCTCAGTGATTCAGAACCTTATTGTCCAGGGAGACGCCCAGGCGACAGTTGCCAATATTATGGACTCACTGGGTTCCTTTCGAATAAGTGTTGTACTCCTTCTTCTTGTGGCTATTCTTGATGTAGTAGTGGCCTGGGGTCTTTATGTCCTGTTCAAACCTGTAAACAAAAGTCTCTCTTTGCTTACGGCGTGGTTGAGGGTGGTATATGCCGCAGTTTTTGTAGTGGCCATAACCAGCCTCTACAACATCCTTCCGCTTTTGGGAGATGCGGGCTATGCCGAAATTTTAGGTGCAGATCAACTAAACACGCAGGTGATGTTGTTGCTCGAATCATACAGAATCGAGTGGGATACCGGCCTCGCGATATTTGGTATTCATCTGTTCCTACTCGGATATCTTCTGTTCAAATCGGGTACGCGGATCCTGGGCGTTCTCGTGGTGCTTGCAGGTATTGGATACATTGTCGATTCCTTCGGAAAAATGCTTTTAGCTGACTATAGTTTGACGGTCGGTCTTTATACGTTTGCCGGAGAAATTTTACTCCTCTTTTGGCTCCTATGGATCGGCTTCAAAGGAGTGCCCACTGCTCTGGAAAGATCCTGAATATCGGGGGTATCAGGTTTCGTTTTTGATTATAGCTTTAAAAGCTGCTGTTTCCTTCGGTATTATGGTTTCGCTGCAGTTTTATCTTCCGGATTCTGAGTATTCTGCTTGTCATTGCATGTTTAATATTCTGATTGAGGCTGTTACTTTCTTACTTTATCCTGAACTTATTAATACAGTATCCTCATGTATACCGGGATTTTTTCAGCTATCGGATAGTTTTCAGTCATGCTGAGGCTGTTGATTATGAGACTAAAGATGCAGAATTCGGGAAAAATGAATAGTATTATGAGAAACAACCCCGAGGCAGAGCCATCTGGGTATTAATCCGATTTTGCTCCGCAAACTTGATATGTTATTTCTGATCCAGAGGATCGGAAAATCAGACCACCTAATTATTAAAAGAAAGATAAAATGAAGGCCATTCAATATCACAGATACGGTTTCCCGGAGGTACTGCAGCTCAGGGAGGTAGAAAAACCGGCTCCGGGGGATAATGAAGTACTGGTAAAAGTCGCTTCCACAACCGTAACCCCTGTGGACTGTGTCTTTAGAAGAGGAGATGATTTTATGGCCCGGCTTTTCACGGGACTCACCAAACCCAGGAATCCTGTACCGGGGTCAGAATTGTCCGGGGTTGTGGAAGAGGTAGGCAAGGATGTTACCCTTTTTGAAGTCGGGGACGAGATATTTGGCGGAGGACCGGCCACCAATGCTGAATATACCTGCCTGGAAGAAGAAGGACCCATAGCCATTAAGCCATCCAACTTAACATTCGAGGAAGCCGCTGCTGTTCCTTATGGAATTTTGACGGCGCTTCCTTTTCTCAGGGATGAAGGGGATATCCAGGCCGGCCAGCGGGTGCTCATCAACGGGGCGTCCGGGAGCATAGGAACGTACGCGGTGCAGTTGGCCAAACATTTTGGAGCCGATGTTACCGGTGTATGCAGTTCAGCCAACGTAGAACTGGTACAGTCACTGGGTGCCGACGAGGTCATCGACTACACACGAGAGGATTTTACAGAAAGAAAGAATACCTGGGACGTCATTTTTGATACGGTTGGCAAGAGTTCCTTCTCCCGCTGCAAACGCGCCCTGAAGAAGGAAGGAAAATACCTGACCACCGTTCTAAACTTCTCCACCCTCCCCCGAATGATGTGGACCTCGATAGTCGGTGACAAGAAAGCAATATTTGCGGCAACAGGGTTGCGCTCAACTAAAGAGCAATGGAAGGATGTACTTTTTATTAAAAAACTGATTGAGGATGGAAAGCTAAAACCGGTGATCGACCGGACCTATCTGCTGGAGCAGACAGCCGAGGCCCACCGTTATGTTGAGGAAGGACACAAAACGGGGAACGTGGTAATAAAAGTGAGCCGGTGATGCAGGATATTTGTTTCATTTAGAATCAATGTGTTTCCCTAATCAAGAGTTATCCTGGAACAGCCAAATTAATTCGTCTATATCTCTATGATCAACAAGCCACTGAAGCTGCTACTTTTTATTTTAATCCTGCCTCTCATATGCAAGGCACAGTTTGTGGATCATTTTGAAGGAGACCAGCTGGATAAAACCTGGAATTACTATACGGGGGATGGGGCGGCCACCGTGGAGTTTACCCAGCATGAGGGATATGCACGCATTTCGGTCGATGCGACTAACGACAGGCACAACGTATGGTGGGCCATCATTAAACGGGATGTGTCGCTATTTCTGGATCTGAGTAAACTGAAAGATCCAGCCCATGAGTTGCGTGTGGAGGCCAGGGTACGACTCAGTGACGCGCCGCGGCGACTCAATTTTATGGTGAATACCCAGAGAACCACGAATTTCCACAAGCAGTTGCGGGAATATGATATATCCGATACCACCGGCTGGCATACCATCAGTATGACGACCAGCGATCTGGATGCAGTGCCGGGTGATGCGCTGAATGTACAATTGGGAGTAACGGATTGGGGACTGGGAAACTATCATGTGGACCTGGACTATTACCGGGCGGAGATCATCAATGTGAACAAGGCGGAACCCGACAAGGGAGAACCCCTTGTTTATCATCCGCCCGTCCCGGAAATCGATAGCTTTTCCAATCACCTGGAGGTGTCGCAGGATGCGTTGATCAATTCGGACTATCCCGACCTGAATTTTGCCGACTGGCAGGTTTCGGGGGAGGATGGTACGATACCTGCTTTAACAGTCAGTGCCAACCAGTGGGCAGTTTTGCGATGGAATTTTAATCAATTGAAAAATGCAAAGGCAGACGGCGCGGGAGTACTGGAATTGACCACACACTCGGTTGCCAGGGGTGGTGATTATAGCCAGGCATATGGTGAAGAATTAGGCATGGAGTTTGGCAAGATACGTGTGATCGAAATTTTGGCGGGCGATTCGGACTGGGATCAACAGGAAGTGACCTACAGCAGTTTGCTTCAGGGCAATAAACCAACCGAGGTGTTTAACGGCCAGATGATATATGATGCAGAGCCGGCAAATGAGCCCGGTGGCAAAACGCGCATAACAATATCACGTCCGGTTTTACAACGGTTGCTGGATGGGGAGACCAAAGGATTGCTGCTCCGCCCGCTGGGAGCGATTGATGTTTCTTTCTATGCTTCGGAAAGCGGGGAAGGGAACAGTGGACCGGTGTTGCATTTTGATACCAGGCAATAAAGTTTAAAGGATAATTGATGGATTAGCAGCTATCCTTATCAATTTCAATTAAAATGAATTCCTCCGGAATGCTGTTTCTCCAGAATTCTTAAATAACCTGAACACTGGATAAGTACTGAAAGAATGAGAAAACAAACTGCAAAGACCGGCGACTTTCTTCTTGCCTATTCTTTAGTTCCGACTACTGTCGGAATTTGATCGTTCAAAAAATGAACAAGGAAAGACGGTGAGAAGCCCCAGGTTTTAATCTTTTGCATAATCTGTCTTATTGGGTGTCCCTTTTGGCTTGATCCGCCGGTAGTCGGACGCAGTCCAAAAAAGATGAAAAGATCAAGAAGAATTTAAAACTCAATCGGTTTGACCAATATCGAAGCGTTGAACATATGAG
>JBEPXS010000275.1:0-5135 GCA_041641755.1 Balneolaceae bacterium | reverse complement strand
TTCCCGGGAAATTAATGTATCAACCATGTAGCCAGGTAGTATGGAGCATTCTCACGATCACAGTCACGGACATCATCACCACGGTAAGGATACCACCGAGGGACGCCTGTGGATCTCTATTTTCCTCAACTTGATAATTACCCTGGCTGAGTTTGTTGGTGGCATTCTCTCCAACAGCCTCTCCCTGCTATCCGACGCTCTGCATAATCTCAATGATACGGCATCTCTTGGCATCAGCCTGGTGGCACGTAAAATTTCCAAGAAAGATCCCAATCGGGATAAGACCTTCGGATACCAGCGTGCTGAAATTATCGGGGCTTTCATCAATCTTATAACCCTGGTAATCATCGCACTTTTCCTGCTCAAGGAAGGAGTTGAACGTTTTTACAATCCCCAGCCAATTGACGGACTAACGATGTTCATAGTGGCTATTATAGGCCTGATCGGGAATGTGGTTACAGCGGTTCTGCTGTTCAGCAAATCAAAAGAAAATATCAACATTCGCAGCGCCTACATCCACATCCTTTCGGATGCCCTCTCCTCGGTGGGAGTGATCATAGCCGGATGGCTGATCTTGCAATACCAGCTTTATATTATCGATACGCTCCTGACAGTAATAATTGCCGGTTACATTCTCTGGCAAAGCTACTATATGCTGAAAAAAACCATCAATATTTTGATGGAAAGCACCCCGCAGGAGATCGATATCGAGGAAGTAGCAAGGGCAATGAGATCTATTGGTAAGGTACTGGATATCCATCATGTACATGTTTGGCGGCTGGATGAACAAAACATCCTTCTGGAAAGCCATGTGGTTATTGATGAAGAGGAGCTGAATAATATGGAAAAAATTAAATCCAACCTGAAGGACCTGCTTAAATCCGAGTTTAATATCCACCACTCAACACTGGAGTTTGAATTTGAACCATGCGAAGATCATGCGGAAATTCCCTGTCAGTAGGAAAAATCAAATTCCAGATAACAGCTTACCCAAGGTGAAATTTTTGGTTCCTCCAAAGTTAGTTTTTATTCAATTTGCTTTATCACTACTAACTGTTTCCTGTGATCAACCCGAGATTATTAAAGATCTAAACGGCCGATCTTTTGAATTGCTTGATCAAGACAGCAGCCAGGTTACCTTTCCTGATGATTTTCGGGGTAAAGTGACGGTCCTGGGCTTCATATATACACACTGCCCGGATGTATGCCCGGCTATAACCGCAAACATGAAAAATATAAGCGAACAACTGGAAAACCCTGAGAATGTACAATTTGTGGGGATAACGTTCGATCCCAGGCGGGATACTCCTTCCGTGCTCAAGAAATACATGAAGCAATTTAATCTGGATGAGGAAAAATTCACGTTCGTAACTGGAGATACCAGTACGGTACATTCCATGCTTAATACGCTGAATATTACTGCTGAGATATCCTCGAAAAGAACCACGGGTAACGGTGATACAATCTATTTTATGCGACACACGAACCGCATATCACTGATGGATAAAGAGGAGCGCCTTAGGCTGGAGTACAGCGGCAGCTACTCAAAACCGGAACATATTGTTGAAGGAATAAACAAACTCAGATAGCTAGACTTGAGCACTCTGCAAAAATACCATTGGTTCGCTTTTCTCAGGGCTCTGATCGCCCCGCTGATGGCGTTGGTATTGCTAGGTTCTCAATTTCCGCTTTCCTCCCATTGCTACAAATCCCTGTTCAGTGATCATCACTCCGAAGAGATGACCTGTATGAGGGATGGTGTTTGCATGATGGAAACCTCTGCAGGAATTGGAATGAAGTGCGAATGCCACAAAAAACATGGCGACCGCCCCTTCTTCTGCTCGTGCGAAGTTTCAGGTAAGAACCTGATTACCGGTATCCAGTTAAGCAAGGTGCTGATTCCCGACTTTATGACTGCTGATATTGAGCTGAACTACTCCTTTATCCCTTCTTGGTTTAAAAATTCGGAACTCCAATCTTATTCCAGGGATATCTTCCATCCTCCAAAATTCGCGTGATTCGATCTTCCTTTCACAACTAAATCGAATCAATATGTCCGATAACTGATCGGACATGTGTGAATGTTATAATATCCAAACACAGGAGAAAAATATGTTTTCCCTAAAAAGTATTACTCTAATAGTGAGTATAGGCTTGGTGTTGCTTTTACCCGCAGTCACTTTTTCACAATCTTCCGGATCCATATCCGGTACCATCACCAAACAATCAGATGGTACACCCATCAGCGATGTAAACATTTTTATTCCGAACACTACATACGGTACTACAACCGGCGCTGAAGGGCAATTTACCATCAAGAACATTCCTTCAGGTACTTACACACTGAAGGCAACTTTTATCGGGTTTGAAACTGCTCGAAAAAAAATTAGCGTAGCATCAGGTAAAACGGTTGAGGTCGCCTTTTCTCTAAAGGAAGTGTCGTATCAGCTTTCCGGTATTGCGGTACGTGCACTGCGCCCCGATCTGGAGCCCGAAACCGAACTTGAAACTCAAGAGGTACGGGAGGCTAATCCCAGAGACTCCGGCGAACTGCTGCGTGTTGTAGCCGGTGTCGATGCCGTACGGCGTGGTCCTATCGGACTTGATCCCGTGGTTCGCGGCCTTCGGGAGACCGAAGTCGGTACCTATCTTGACGGTACCCGTATTTTCCCGGCGGGACCAGCCCGCATGGACTCCCCTCTCAGCCATCTTGATCCCAGTGCCATCCAGTCGATGCAAGTAGTTAAAGGCCCATATGCACTCACCTGGGGGGCAGGTAACCTGAGTGCCATCCGTGTGGAAACCAATGATCTGACAAACATCACCAGCAATACCACTCACGGCAGGGTGGCTTCCGGTTTTGATGGTAACTACAATGCGTTTGAAGGGACAGCCACGTTGTCTGGAAAGTTCGATAAGCTGGGGTACTGGCTGAACACAGCCTGGCGCGAAGGGAATGATTACGAAGACGGCGGTTCCACCTCAATTCCGGCCGACTTTCTTTCCCGTGAAGTGCGGGGCAAACTCAGTTATCCGACTTCACCGAATGGGCGTCTGATGGTAGGACTTGGGTATCAAAATCAGGAAAATATTGATTATCCCGGTCGTTTGCTCGATGCCAGCTTTTTTGATTCCTACAACTCTTCGTTAGCCTGGAACTGGCAGCATAACAGCGAGGTACTTAAATCTGTTGAGCTAAAAGCCTACTACAATTCGGTAGATCATGGTATGGACAACGACAGCAAGCCCACGGCTATGCCGATGGAAGGACGCGTACCGCCCTTTGCACTGGATGTCGCTGTGAATGCATCGATGGACGTAGCTGGCGGACGCGTAGCATTTGAGCTGGTTCCGGCAAATTTTTGGAACATAAAAGTGGGAGCTGATATCTACTCAGCCAATCGCAACGCAGTTCGAACCATCGACCGCCTGGACGAAGGAATGAAGCCACCGGCTTTTCCGCTTGTCGATCAAATGTGGCCGGATGCCACCATTACCGATGCTGGTTTGTTTACCCGGACAGAGCACAGCTTCAGCAATATATTTACCGCGGCCGGTACCATACGGCTTGACCTCGTAAGTGCAACAGCAGATGAGAATCGAGTGTCTGACTTTTTCAAGGAGAATGTCTCAACCAATCTCGACCATACTGAAACCAATCTGAATGGGGCATTAACACTTAGTGCCAATCCGGGAGAAAACTGGGTTATTTCCGCAGGCGTTGGTTCGGCCGTACGCACCGCTGATGCCACCGAACGATACTCGGACCGAATACCCGCCTCCAAAGCACAAACCAGTGCTGAATTTGTTGGGAACCCTGGTCTGGATCCCGAGCGAAGCACCCAGTTCGATCTCTGGATTGAGAGCCATTATCCCAAATGGGCTCTCTCGTTCAACGCCTTTACCCGGCATATGGAGGATTATATCACAATCCGCGCTACCGATCTTCCCAAAAGACTACCACTGAGTCCAAATACGGTGTATCAATACCGTAACGGCGAAGCCACCTTCAAGGGATTCGAAACGTCTTTGGCCTATCGTTTTATACCGGAACTTAAAACAGAAGTCTCAGCCCGATACCTCTGGGGCAAGGATAAGACTGTAGATGAACCGGCACTCGGTGTTTCTCCATTTGGAGTTGATTCTAAATTGCGATATGAATCACTCAACGGAAATATTTTCGTTGAAGGAGTGTTACATATTGTTTCTGAGCAGGATCGGGTGGCCACTTCTCGCGGAGAAAGCCCCACCGACGGGTACACAACCCTGGACCTGAAAGGCGGCGCCTATTTCCTGGATAATTTTAGTCTTCAGTTCGGTGTCAATAATATTTTTGGCACCCAATACGTGAATCATCTGAATGCCAACAATCCGTTTACAGGGATACCGATGGCTGAATATTCGGGCCAGCGTATTCCTGAGCCGGGACGGGTTATTTTTGTAGATCTAAGCTACGCTTTCTGATAACACGGTGTATGAATTGAAGATTTCTCCGTCGGGTGGCTGTATTTCCCATCCGGCGGAGCTACTAAAGAATTCAAACAACAAAATGATTTTACTAAAACATCTAGTATCTGGCATTTTATTAATTCTTTTCGGAATCAGTTGTATCTCGAAGAAGAACCGTTCTGACGATCCGCCTGCAATTCCAAAAGAGAAGATCAAGATAAAAAATGCCTGGGCCAGACCTGCTCAAAGAGGAATGATGAGCGGAGCCTACCTGACCATTGTCAACGGTACTGATCAGGTCGATACATTAATCGGAGTATCAACTGATGCAGCAAGGTCTGCTGAAATTCATCTATCCGTCGAAAAAAATGGGATCTCAGAGATGCGTCCCGCCGGTAATCTTCCAATCGAAGCGAACTCCCGTCTCAAGTTAGAGCCGGGTGGTTATCATATTATGCTGATGCAGCTTCGGCATGATTTAAGTGCCGGAGACTCTATAGCAGTTTTACTGCATTTGAGCAACAAGGATAGCCTGTCAGTTCGAATTCCCATAAAAGATCATAAATAATTGATTACAAATCCCAGCTTTTCGTTATTAAGATCTACAGACTTATGAACAACAGGTTGAAATCCAGGTATTATGAATCCCAAGTTCCGAAACCCGACTTTACATGCTGTCATCATTT
>JBEPXS010000274.1:0-5176 GCA_041641755.1 Balneolaceae bacterium | reverse complement strand
CCACAGGGCGTGAAGGGCAGCACTGTTCAGTCCCAAGTTGTCCACCTGCTCGTTTTGGACCAGCTCATACAAGTCCGGGAATACGTCCGTCTGGCCCCGTTCTACCAATAATCGCTGGGCTGTCAGCCGCCAGAACATGTTGTCGTGCCCAAGAGCCTCGACCAACGCATCCGGGTCGTCGGGGGATAGACTCATAGACTGGTCGTGCTCGGCCCCGTTGTATGTAATTCGGTAGATGCGTCCGTGGGTACGATCACGCAACGGATTAATATGGGCATTGCCTTCGCCCTCTTCGGCATCAAACCCGGCCCGTTCTTCGGTTGGTGTGGGATTGTGCTGTACGATAAAGTTGTACCAGTCCAGTACCCAGAGCGCCCCGTCGGGTCCTACTTTGGCCTGAACGGGAGAAGACCATTCATCACGACTGGCCAGCATGTTCCAGCCATCGGATTCGGTAAATCCCCCGCCATCCTCTTCTATAATAGCCCGGTGCAGCAAGTTACCGGTCGGTTCGCTTACAAATGCAATTCGGTTCCAGTATTTCTCGGGAAACTGTCGTGCTGTGTAAAACTTAAATCCGGAGGCCGCCGTAAAGCCACCGAACACATCCACCTGGCGGTAATCGGTCGTGATAGGATGCATGGCGTAATGACCGTCGATTTTTTTGCGGCCCACGCTGTAGCGGTCCCGCATACTGGTGCCCTCCGGCCAGTTGTAGTCGGCATAGTATCGGCGGGGAATGCCCATATATACCGTATGCTCGTTGTTGGCAGTGGAGCCGAACACATCAAACGTTTCATTGAAGCCCAGACCCCATGTATTATTGCTGGTGGCTGTCAGATATTCAAAATCAATATTGTCAAAGTCTGTGGTAAACCGGTAGAATCCCTGTCGGAATCGCAGAGAATCGCCACTTATTTTACCCTCAAAACCGGAGTACCCGACCGAGCCCCAGATCTGGTTGTCATATCCATACTGCAGGTGAGAGGGACCAGCGTGCGTATCGTAGGTACCCCAACCGGAGATGATTTTCTCACGGATATCCGCTTTGTCATCGCCATCGGTATCCTTCAGGAACAGGAAGTGCGGTGCCTGGGAGACTACCACACCGCCGTTCACTAATACAAGACTGGTTGGGATATTCAGACTGTCGGCAAACACGGTGGTTTTGTCGGCCCGCCCGTCGCCGTCGGTATCTTCCAGGATTTTCAGCTTGTCATCACCCACGCCATCCTCCTCGCGTACGGTGTTCGGGTAGTCTACCGTTTCCAGTACCCAGAGGCGACCCTGGGCATCCCACGTCATGTCAATCGGGTTTATGATATCCGGCTCTGCGGCAAAAAGCTCAAGGTCGTAGCCCACCGGCACCTGCGTCAATTTTTGAGACTCTTCGGGCGAAAGTGGCAGCTGGTACTGCGGGGGGGGATCCTGCTGGCGGTAGTTGGGGATCGTCTCCCGCTGTTCATAGGTCAGCTCAGGGATGGTGCGGCTGAACTCCCGCCAGTTACTTCGGACTTGATCACTAACTGACCATACAATACCGGCCTTCACCAGCTCATGGAACCCAGGCTTCGACCACGTTCGCTCATCATGTCCGTACGCAGTATAAAACACTTTCCCATCGCCATGGGTACGGGTCCAGGTCCAAGGCTCCTCCTCCCGCTGCATCAGCACGGTGCGATCCTCGTTGTGCATGTGGTGGACATAGGTTTCATCCCAGGTCTCAAATTCGGAGAGGCTGTCGGTGACCGGATGATCGCGGTTGACGATTTCGGCAGTGAAAGTGCCCGTTTCGTGGCTCTGAAACTGGGCGCCTACCAGCTCTACAAACGCCTCCGAATTGCGGAAACAGAAGCTGGCTGAGTGGATCGGTAAAAATCCTTTTCCCCCTGCTACAAAATCCAGTAGTGCCTGCTCCTGGGAAGTAGTTATCGAGTCATGATTGGCATACAGCATAAGCGCATCATATTTTGCCAGTGTCTGATCATTCAGGTCGGCCGGATCTTCCGTATAAGTAAAATGGATGCCGTCGTCGGCCAGAGCGGAAGCCAGGATCGGAGTATATGCCTCGGAATTGTGATGCTCACTGTCGTGACCCAGAAACAACACCTGTATTGGGCCGGGTTTGTCAATTTCTTTGTTGTCAGTATCCATGCAACCGACAAGCATCAGTCCCATTATACCCATTAAAAACCATCCGTTGATTCTTTTCATATAGATATCTCCTGTAAAATTGTTTTGAAAGGTACGTTCCTACGAAACTACGGGAGGTGCCTTCATCCTTCTTACTTATTCCCCATTGAGCGACATCCCGTTATAAGTGTAAAAAACACACTAGAAACATATATAAACTCTGCAGAAAAGCAAACAGAAATACTCTAGTTAGTGCATGATTAATACACAAATTTTTTAAAAGATGTAATAGGAGGATGAAATCAGGAGGGAGGGATCAAAATTCATATCCATCCACAAAGATTACTTCTCCATTTGCATCTCCAGACACGGCATCCAGATATGTTTTTGCAACCACAGAAGCCCCCGGCCAGGGTTCAGGATCCCGGCCCATCTGTTTTGCAGTTTCATTAATAAGAGGAGGGGAGACAATGCATACTCGTTTTCCTTCCTCCAAATCAAGAGCGGCAGCCCTAGTGAAGCCTTCGAGTCCCGCGTTGACCATTGCCACGGCCGAAGTATTAGGCCACGGTTTGGCGGATAGCATGCCACTGGTGAGCACAAATACTGCATTGCCGGACAGGTATTCCACACCTTTCCGCACCAGGTTAACCTGCCCCATCAGCTTACTTTTGATACCGATGTTGAGCTTCTTCTCGGTCATCTCCTGCAGGGGACCAAAACTGGCGTTGCCCGCAGCACATATCACCGCGTCCACTGAACCGATCGTTGAATAATATTCATCAATCGATTCCGGTTTGTCGATGTTTACGCTGGGTTCGATTTTGCGGGAGGAGCGGATCACCTCATGGCCCTCTTCCTCCAACAGATTACTAACGGCTTTTCCGATGGTTCCAGTGGCTCCGACAACAGCTATTTTCATGTACTATTCAGTAGTTTTAGGGATTAAATTTTTGATCAAAACTGGATTATAACGATATAGCAAGAATGTTTCATTGCCGGTTATCATTCACTGGTAAAAACTCGTCTCATTAACAATTTTCTTTTAGCATTGACTTTAAGCTACCGATCTTACCCACTAACTATAAAATCTCCTAAAACAAGGTGGGTTAAGCGAGTTGCTAGTTCTATACTAAAGACACTCAAATCAATCCCTTTTTCTCCAAAAATCCTTCCGCAATCTGCTCTATTTTGGCTGTCTGATTTTCCTTTACCCGGTCCGCTTCCCGGATCATATCCCTGATATCATTCACATCGATTTGCCCGATGAGTATATTCAAGATCTCTTTAATCTCCGGGTAGGTTTCAGCAAGTTGTGAACGCACAATGATCGAGGAATAATACTTGCCGAAGACACTTTTATCATCCTCCAGTGCAATGTAATCTGATGGTGGATCGAGATGCGGATCGGTTGTAAATCCGTCGATAATATCTATATTACCTTTTTCAATATTTTGATACTTATCCTCGTGATCAAAATGCTGGACCTCTTTAAACCTGATGCCGTAAACCGCCTCACTTTTCAGTAGTTCATATCCGTTCGGGCGACCAAAGAAGTCAGGATCGCATCCAAAAGTAAATTTATCCGGAAGCCGTCTAAGATCAGATATTTTTTTGACTTTATATTCTCTGGCCATCTCAGTACGCATTACGATCTCAAAATTATTATAATATCCAAGATATCCCAACCATAAAAACGGGTGCTTCAGCGGGCCGAATATCTTATTCAATTCTTCAATTGACTCCTCAGCAGTAAAACCACTTACCTGGTCTGCCGTTTGGAGTAGCGAGGTTGCAAAGGCGATCTCGAATCCCTGCCAGGTATATGCCGGATAGATATCGATATCTCCCCGCGAAAGGGCGATGAAGTTCAGGTTTACCCCGCCAAAATCATACTTTGGAAGTACATTAAACCCGTTGCTCGATCTCACCTTGAGAAGGCGGGCTATTATGGCACAGAGCAACAGTTGCTCGGTATATTCCTGGCAACCGATTATAATATTCTTTTTCTCCCTTCTGCTTATGTACGAGGTATACACAGGGTTTTTCCAAGGGTCCGTTATTACCAGGCCAGCCAGTGAGTGAAGGGTACTCTTGTGACTGTTGGTGATCTGATCCAGCCGCTTCTTCTCCTCTTCTATCTTTTCCTCCACTTCCTCGACTTTCTCCTCAAACTCAATTCTAAATCCTTTAATCTGTAAGTTTCTGACCAATGGTAGTATGTCGTGAAGGAATGGTAGCAGCAACGGAATAAATAGGAGTAATCCCAGAAACAGCAGATCGTTCAGGGTGTTAATACTATCTTGAAGTTCATAGGCTTTCAGTCCCCAAAAAACACCGATCCAACAAAGCACGACTACGAGATAGACAGGTCTAAATAAATTCTTCATTACAATCTCCCCTCATAATATTTTTGTTAGTGAGGCAAGCTGTCAGGTAGAGATCGAAGTAGGAAGGCGCCTGTTGTATATTATGCATATGTTAATCAACCAAGGCAATATATACAAGTATGGTTGTATCTACCTCTCAAGCCTCGTAATCGTATTATTTTTAAAAGAGGGCTTTGCAAAACCAACTGTCATTGCGATCTGAGTGAAATAATCTCACGATCAGAGCCTCAAAAAGAAGATTGCTTCTCACAAAAACGTTCGGAAAATGATAAGTTGGTGAAAATAAAGCTTTAAAACCCTCCTTAAATTATACCCATTTTGATCTTACAATTTGAGTATATCCCAGATCATTTTGAAAAGCGACGGGGTGAAAAAATACATGTGCTTGATGAAATTAGAAAGTAGTGCATCTTGCAATTTACAATTGGAAGCCGGTGAATTCCATATACAGCGACACATTTTCTTTTTTCCAGAAATCTTGCATATTGAATTGAAAGAGATATTCAGGGGAGCTCTCTTTTTAGATATTATGGCGGAATTTTCCGATTTCAGTGATTCCACCTAAGACTATGTCAGGAGTATTATTAAAATAATAAAGGATGAAACCATGAAAGATATAGCAATTGCAATCGGCGCATTTTTACTTTGTGTTG
>JBEPXS010000273.1:0-5176 GCA_041641755.1 Balneolaceae bacterium | reverse complement strand
AAGAACTAATCAAGTGGCTGGAAAATCTTTTAACTGGGAATAAAAAAAAGTTTGGTGACGATCCTAAAATGGCAGATATGGGACATCTGTTGAAAAACTACTATTATAATAACGAGATGGAGGATTCCCTTAGTATTAAAGATGTATTGCCTACTATAATGAAACTAAGCCCGTTGCTCAAAGAACGATTTTCTCGTCCGTATAACAGCCATAATTTTGATAACTATATCTGGTGGCAGCACCAGGATGAAACCCTTAAAAATCCATATGATTTACTCAAGGAGGAACAGGACAATTCAATAGGTAATGGAGCGGAGGCGATGGTGGCTTATGGAAAGATGAGAACCGATTCCATTGAATCAGTACGGGTTGAGAAACTTAAACGTGGGTTATTTCGCTATTGTGAGCTTGATACACTGGCCATGGTCATGATTTACCTGCACTGGGAAGCTAATTTAAATAGCTGACGTATCGCATTTTGTCAAAGAATAGAGTTGAAAGAATCATTACATAATTGTTCAGGAAATGGAACTAATTATGTTCACATAGCTTTAAATTGATTAACAAGAGGTTTTTTGCAAAACCAACGGTCATTGCGAATGAAATGTAGTACTTTTCCGATCAAAGTCTCTAACGGTAGGTTATTTCACAAGTTCGAAATGGCAGCTCGTGAAATTGACGGTTTTGCAAAGCCCTCCAACAACTGAGAGTTCAAAAATAAATAACATGGTTCGTATACTTAAGTGGTTTTCGGTTCCGGTTCTGATAGTAACAGTTTCGATTTCAGCCTGTGTTGTACAAAAAAATCCAGTGTCCGGAAATAAACGGGCTTACGGCTACAGCTGGGAGGAAGAGATAAAGATTGGTAAAGAGGCTGATGGGCAGATTCAGCAGCAATATGGAATTTATGACGATCAGGAAGTTATTGATTATGTTGAAAAGTTGGGTCAGGAGATGCTTTCGGTCAGCCATATGCGCAGGGAGGATACCGATCTGAAATATAAAAACACCGAGTTTTATTTTAGGGTGTTAAGCAGCCCTGTAGTAAATGCTTTTGCTTTACCAGGCGGCTATGTATATGTAACTCGTGGACTTCTGTCACATCTTAACAATGAAGCTCAACTTGCGGTAGTACTGGGTCATGAAATTGGGCACGTGGCCGCGCGACACGCCTCGCAACGAGCTTTTGAACAACAGGTAGGGCAGATTGCATTAGTGGGCGGGGCTATCGCCGGACAGGAACTGCTGGGTTTGCCTGGTCAGGATCTGTTAAACCTGGGGAGTACTGCTACTCAGCTGCTATTTTTGAAATATGGACGCAACGATGAACGGGAGTCGGATCGACTGGGTGTTGAATATGCTGCGAAACAACAGTATGAAGCTGCTGAAGGCGCCGACTTCTTTACCTCACTCAAGCGTATTTCAGAAAAATCAGGGCAGAATATTCCCTCATTTTTATCGACTCACCCGGAGCCTGGTGAACGTGAAAAGACCATCCCGGAACTTGCAGAGAAGTGGAGAGAAAAAGGGTATGAGCAAACCAATATCAATAAAGATGGATATATGGACATAATTGATGGAATGATTTATGGAGATAATCCCCGGAATGGATTTACCCGGAATGAAACGTTTTATCATCCCGACCTGAAGTTCCGGTTCCCGGTACCGGCCGACTGGCAGGTGATAAATGAGGCAAGCCGGGTTATCGTAGCCAACAAGGAAGGTGATGCAGTAATGATTATGCAGATCGACAGTAAGTCGAATGGAGTCCGTCAGTCAGTTCAGGAATTTATAAACCAAGAAGGTATCACCCCTCTGAACCAGTCAGAAACAGAAAATAACGGGCTGGCAGCTTATGAGGCTACTGCAGAAGCTACAACTCAGGATGGCAGCGAGCTGCAACTTTATGTGTATGCTCTGAATTATAGCGGCAGTATTTATCGATTTATCTCGTATACTACAGCAGATCAATATGCCACTTATAAGTCAAACTTCATCTCTACAACCAGTGGATTCAGGGAGCTGGACGACCAGGAAATTTTGAATATTGAACCCGTCCGCCTCCAGGTTGTAAAAGCAGATCGTTCTGCCTCTTTTAGCTCGTTTTTACCGGAAGATTTGCCAATGGACATTACGGCTGAAGAAATGGCTATTGTAAATCAGGTCCACCTTGATGATCAAATTGAAGCGGGTAGTTATATTAAAATTCCGAGGCGATAATTTTACTTCTGATTAGCCGTTTGTTGGAAGAAAAAAACTTCCACTAATTCCTCGCTTCCTTCTGATGCATAGTAGTAAACAATATAGCTTCAATCTTGCGGTTCTTATTTGTATTTTATTTGGACGCTGAAGTGAATGTATCAACGTTGGCGTTTCACACAGATCCCTGCATCTTTTTTGCACGTAGAGTTCTAGTTTATGTATAACGATTCTTTTGGAAATTCTTTAAAACGAGGTTACCTGGGTTTGCCAGTAGCCATCCGTACCATCATTACTATCAATGTCGTGGTGTTTCTACTACAGGTATTTGGTGGCAATAGTTTTTTGGTGCCTGTATTTGCATTTAATCCTGATCTGACCACGGCTATTTTTCAACCGTGGCGGCTGGTCTCTTATATGTTTCTGCATGCCGGTGGATTTCACCTGCTGTTTAATATGCTTTGGCTATGGTGGATGGGGCGTTCTGTGGAACAAAATCTGGGTCCGCGCACCTTTTGTGTGATCTATTTCGGTTCCGGTATTGGCGGTGCCCTGCTAGATGTTGCTTTTGCACAGTTTGTAGGTATTAATTTAGTGATTGGAGCTTCAGGTGCGGTATTCGGTATTATGGTTGCATTTGCAATGCTGTTTCCCCGCATGCCTATTATGCTGTTCCTGTTGCCCCCGATTGAAGCTCGTTATGTAGTGGCTGGTCTTATTGCACTGGATCTGCTTTTCCTCGGTTCTGCGGACAACACAGCACGGATCGTACACATCGGTGGCGCTGGAATTGGATATCTGTTGATGCGCTATCATCAGCAGGGATTTGATTTGAGCGGGCTTGTTCGACCTATTGAGCGGTTTTGGTACAATTTGAAAGGCTCCTATCAACAGAAGAAAAAGCGGAGCAAGTCAAGTAATCTTCATTCTGTTTCGGATGTTGAAATTGTGGATGAAACCGAACAATCTGAACTCGACGAAATTTTGGAGAAGATCTCCAAAGAAGGATATGACGGTTTAACACAGGAAGAGAAAAAGAAACTTTTTGAACTTAGTAGGAAGAACTGAAATGTTGAATAATCTTATTATAATATAATTCTAATCACGGAGTTCAATATAACATTGAAGCAGCTCAAACATTCAACATTCAAAACTTATCATCTAGTTTATGTCCAATATTCAACGACGTAAATCTATCCAAGTGATGGTTGGAGATGTGCCTGTAGGCGGTGGAGCACCTATCGTGGTACAGTCCATGACCAATACCGATACGGCCGATATAGACGCCACTGTGGATCAGATAAAATATCTGCATGAATCAGGTTCTGAACTGGTCAGAATTACAGTGAATAATAAACAGGCTGCAGAAGCGGTACCACATATCAAGGAAAAGCTGCTTAAGCAGGACGTAACTGTACCGGTAATCGGTGATTTCCACTACAATGGACATAAACTGCTGCCTTCCTATCCTGAGATGGCAAAGGCTCTGGCTAAGTTTCGGATAAATCCCGGAAATGTAGGTACACGACAGCGGGACGAAAACTTTTGTACTATAGTTGAACAGGCAATCAAATATGATAAGCCAGTACGTATCGGGGTGAACTGGGGATCACTTGATCAGCAGCTGTTAGCTCAAAAAATGGATGCAAATAACGAACGGAAAAAGCCCAAGTCCTCAAAGCAAGTCATGCTTGATACGATGGTCGAAAGCGCACGACGTTCCTCGGAGCTGGCTGAGGAGGTAGGGCTCGCCTCCAATAAAATCATTATAAGTTGCAAAATGAGTGGTGTTCAGGATGTAATTAAGGTCTATCGCCGGATTGCTGAAATTACCGATTATCCACTTCATGTTGGACTTACTGAAGCCGGAATGGGTATGAAAGGCGTTGTTGCCAGTACATCAGCACTTTCCGTGCTGTTGCAGGAGGGAATCGGTGACACCATCCGTGTATCGCTTACTCCCAAACCAGGCGGTGACCGTGCCGAAGAGGTGCGTGTTTGCCAGCAGGTATTGCAGTCACTCGGCATCCGTAGCTTTATACCACAGGTAACAGCTTGCCCCGGATGCGGAAGAACCAACAGTACTTATTTTCAGGAGCTGGCGGACGAAATTCAGGAGTATCTGCGAGAAATGATGCCTGTATGGCGTGAAATGTATCCCGGTGTTGAAGAGATGGATGTAGCAGTTATGGGTTGTGTAGTCAATGGGCCCGGAGAGTCACGTAACGCTAATATCGGTATTTCACTACCTGGAACTTTTGAAGAGCCCGCAGCACCAGTTTATATGGATGGAGAGCACTACACTACACTTCGTGGAGAAGGAATCGGCAATGAGTTTCGTAAAATCCTGGATGATTATGTAATGAGGAATTATTCCAACCCCAATGGGCAAGAGAAACAAGCAGAAGAACAGACCGGGGTAGAAGGATAAAAAAAGAGATGGGGATTCCGTTTAGGCCTTTCTTTAAATGAATGGGAAACATTAATACTATCCAGAAAAAAGCATTCTTTGTGAATTCCGGGGGCAAATAAGAAACCCCGACTGCGTTTCAAGCAGTCAGGGTCTGGAAGGAATTTGGGGAATAAATAGTCATCTGTAGATGATCTGTAATTAATATGTGAATAGTTATTTTCAGTTGCTTGAATGTGAGAGAGAACTAATCAATATGAAGAGGTATTAATAAAAAGCCCCGACTGCATACAAAGCAGCCGGGGCAAGAAGATGTTCAGAAAGCCAATTACCCTCTGTAGTAGGGTAATCACGTAAAATTAAGATGTAAACAGAAAAGGTTAATTTCCTGATCCTAAGAGGAACTAATCTAACGTGAGTTCGAGATTTATGCAGGAACAGAAGCTATTTCTACGATCGCCTGACGATACAATCATCAGGCTAAGGGCCTGTCGCCTGCTTAAGCAGGCTGAAAGCGGACAAGCCCACTGATTCCATCGGTGGGTAAGGGGTAGAAAGAGCTTCCAT
>JBEPXS010000272.1:0-5191 GCA_041641755.1 Balneolaceae bacterium | reverse complement strand
GCTTCAGCCTATATGATGCAGAAAGTACTACAGGAACAGGATGGCTACTTCTATCTGGATTCCGAACCCACCTGCCTTACCGCTCAAGAGCACCGCACGCCCTACGGTTCCGATGGCGATTACTTCTCCAAGCCCAGTGCCGATGATATTTTCGAGTCCGTCTACGATATTATGAATGAGGCCAATCCGGAGAAATACCCTGCCATTTATGAGTAAATTGGGAGGCTTTAGTTTTTCTTTCTCCCTATTTCAGTGGCATTCATGCCCACTTTTTCCGGGGATTTCTTTTTCCAGTCAAAGCGCCGGTGGAAAGTGCGTTTCTGAAGTTTGAGCATATACTGATATGGAAAAGATCAACAAGACAATAAGAAGAGGGAATGCGTTTAAATAAATGCATTGGAAATAAAGTCTTTTAAATGATAACGTTGAATGATGGTGCAAAAGATTTATAAGTAACTGAAATAAGTGAGGTTATTATGAAACTGACTAGCATTTTATCATTGTTTTGCTGCCTTTTTGTTTTTACTGCCCATGCGCAGCTACCTTCTTCTGATGAGATTGACACCGAAAATGGGCCATTGACCATTCAGCCAATTCAGCACGGTACGTTGGTGTTGACCTGGAATGATCAGGATGTATATGTGGATCCCACGGGCGGATCCGGAGCGTTTGAGGGAATTGATTCCCCGGATATAATTCTGATTTCTCACGCCCACGGCGATCATATGAATATTGAAACTCTGCAGGCCTTGGATACAGAAGAGACGACAATGATCGTACCTCAATCAGTAGCTGATGAACTTCCTGATAATTTTAGTGACCAGCTTGTGATTTTAGCGAATGGAGAAGATACCGACCAATCGGGTATTTCTGTCAGGGCTGTGCCGATGTATAATTTGCCCGATGATTCCGATTCCCGGCATCCCAAAGGTTGGGGCAATGGGTATGTGTTAAACTTCGGTGGCAAAAATGTGTATATCTCCGGCGATACAGAAGATATACCGGAGATGCGCTCACTGGAAAATATCGATGTGGCTTTTGTGTGTATGAATCTGCCCTATACCATGGATATCTATCAGGCAGCCAGTGCTGTACTGGATTTCGAGCCAGAAATTATGTATCCCTATCACTACCGCGGACAAGATACTGAAAGATTCAAAGAGGTGGTTACAGAGGAAAGTGATCAAATCGAGGTGAGGCTGCGTGATTGGTATCCTGGAAATTAGAGCCCACCTGCCTTGCCGCCCGAGAGCACCGCGCTGCTATGCTTCCGATGATGATCTCTCAAAGCTCAATCCAGATGATTTCTTCGAGGCCGTCTGCGATATTATGAATGAGGCCAATCCAAAGAAATACCCTGCCATTTATGGGTAAATTGATTGATACTTTAGTTTTCGCTTCTCTGTAACAGTAGCAGGTCATTACCCGACCGGCTGCAGATATACAGGTCAGGGAGCTGGTCATCATTGAAATTAGCTACAACCAGATCTTCTACCGGTGGGGTAATCTGTGCAGGAATCCAGGACTCGGTTTTGTTTGTGAACCGGCCGTTGCCATCATTGATCAAAACTCTGATTCCACCATCAAAATCGCCGGTTATAATATCCGGAAAGTCGTCCCCATTCAGATCCTCAATTTCTGCTGCTACGGTATTGGTGCTAAGTTCCGGAAGATGAGAGCCGGTAGAATCCCTAAACACTCCGTTTCCATTATTAATAAGCAGCCTGTTTTGTGCTTCGGCAGTGGCTTGAAATCCTACATTGGAGAAGTAGATGTCGAGGGCCCCATCTCTATTAAGATCGGCAATCTCTACATCCCGTGTTTCTTCAAAAGCATCAATAAGTGGCAGCCGGGTAGCAGTTTGACTCTCAAAAAATCCGTTACCGGTATTAATCAAAATTTGATTATCGCTGTTGTTCGCTACAATTAAATCAATTAGTCCGTCACCGCTAATATCACCGGCAGCTATATCGTACGTTATGCCTGACTGGCTCGGTAAATTTTCGGGAAAGAATGTCCAGGTACCACTACCGTTATTGGCCAACAAAAAGTTTTGCCCTTCATTTCCGATCAGGAGATCCTGGTCACCGTCATTAAAAAGATCAGCACTTAACACAGAATGGGAGGTGCCTGTAACGGGGATACTGTTCGAAAAATCAACAAAGGATCCGTTTCCCTGATTAAGATAAAATTCGTTGGTTCGGGTTTCTTGATTTGCAAAAAAGAGATCCGGATTGGCATCCCTGTTAAAATCCGCTATGGCGATATCCTCCGTATCACCACTTCTATTTAACAGCGTTAGTGAGGTTTGATCAGAGAATGAGCCCGATCCATTATTTATCAGAACCAGGTTTGGATTGAATTCCGTTGCTATGACCAGGTCAAGGTCTCAGTCATTATCAAGATCGGCAGTGCCGATCTCCTTGCCTGTGTTCGGCTGAGTTGAGTTGGGCAGATTGGAGCGGCTGACATCCTCAAACTTAACAGGGGTAGTCGGTTCTTCTCCATTATCCTGATCTGAATCGGTAGGATCCTGCAGGTTGCAAGAGGCTAAAAACAGTGTTATCCCTAATAAACCGATAAGTAACAATCGTAAAAACATGATAGTCGTGCTTCATTCTGAATTGTTTTTATAAAACAATTTTGAGGCACAAAAATTCATATTACCCCCTGGGGAACAGGATGGATTAGAAGAGGAATTATCCTATAAACTGATCAGCGAAGATGACAATCCAGACAGCAGGGAGGTAAAAGAAAGAAGCAAACATCAGCTTTTTGGCTTTCTGTTTGGTGGGATCCAGGGCAAACTGAATACCGTACCATAGGAATGCTATTGAACAGATCATGCCCCCAACCAGGTAAAAGGTACCACTCAATCCCACTGCATATAATGACCATGTTACAGGTAAAAGAGCGATGAGACATCCTAAAATAAGTGCAATTGCTTTAAAACCTTTAGGATCATTTTTTGGAAGCATACGGAATCCCGCATTCCGGTAATCGTCTTTGCAGACCCAGGCGATCGCCATTACATGAGGTACCTGCCAGAGAAAAACGATAGCGAAGAGTGCCCACATGCCTGCATCCCCCAGGTGGCCGGTTGCGGCAGCCCAGCCTCCCACCGGTGGCAAAGCACCAGGAATTGCCCCGACAAAGACATTCACAGCCGATACGCGTTTCAAAGGAGTATAGGCACCAAGATATATAATGGTAGTGGTTATAGAGATGAGGCCGGCCAGCAGGTTTACAAGAACGAGCATATAGATAGATCCGGCCAATATGAGGAAAAGGGAAAAGGCCGCACTCTGCCTGGGAGTAATCTTACTTGAGGGTAACGGACGTTCCCGGGTTCGTTTCATCTGGCCATCGAGGCGCCACTCAAGAAATTGATTGTGAGCGGCGGTGCCGGAGGCAATCAGCCAGGTGCCCAGGGCTGCATGGAACATCAGCATAAAATTGATTTCACCGCCAGACCCCAACAAAAAGCCGATTAGCATGCTGGCCAATACAGTGAACGTGATACCGGGTTTGGTCAGCTCATAGTAGGCTGCCAGTGTTTCGGTATCAAACCATTTTGAAAGGGCTGTCTGGGTACTTAACTTCATGCGGAAATTCGGTTTCTTATCGTGCCAAATTTAGGGAATAATTCATAGAATTGTTACCCGAAAGGGAAGTATTGTACTACTGTTTATAAGAAATCACGTTATTCCACAGTACAGATAATTTCGACAAGACTTTTTTTAATTCGAACAAGAGTATGATATTATAAAAGAACCTTCTCAAAATTATAATTGTGTTAATATATTGAAGCTTAATACCTATCAAAAAACGGCAATTACTACAGTAGGAGCCACTCTTTTCCTCATATTTGTAGGTGGATTGGTTCGTGCCGCCGGGGCTGGTCTCGGTTGCCCCGACTGGCCCAAATGTTTTGGTATGTGGATACCTCCTGTATCTGCTGACGGTCTACCTTCACAGTTTGACGCGTCTCAATTTAACCTGTTTAAAACCTGGACGGAATATCTTAATCGATTGGTGGGTGTGGTCATAGGACTTTTAATTACGGCTACTTTTTTTCTTTCATTTCGATATCGAAAGAGTCAGCCGCAGGTATTGTACAGTTCTGCTGCTGCTTTTGTTTTGGTACTCGTCCAGGGATGGCTTGGAGGACAGGTTGTAATAACTGGGCTTGATGAGTGGTTGATTACCCTCCATATGGCCTTGGCAATGATTATTATGGCCCTGCTACTCTACGCTACATTCAAAGCAATGAGCGATAACCTGAGGATATCCCTCGATTCCAAGACCTATCGCTGGCTTTTTTGGTCAGTTTCGGTGTTGATATTACTAACGATGATACAATTGGTGCTGGGAACCCAGGTCAGAGAAGCGATTGATATTATTAAGAACAGCGCTTCGCCACCGCCGCGGCCACTATGGCTGCAACAAGTCGGATTATTTGACGAAGTACACCGCAGTTTTTCTTGGACTGTTTTTTTGGGGGGAGGAATTACACTCTATTTCTCATGGTGGAAGAATAGTCCCGGAATTATACGCAGGCTGGGTATTATTGTTTTTGGGCTCATAGTTTTTCAAATACTTATCGGAGGGGGGCTTTATTACCTGGGAATGCCACCTGTTTACCAGGTATTTCATCTTGTTGGGGTTGCTTTTTTGATCTGTGCTGAATTTCTGCTGCTACTTGTTTTGAGGAAGGCAGACTTACAGTGAGAGATACTGGTAAGTGATATCAACTCCTTATTTTGAAGGTAACTGTTTATCAAATTCAGCATCTTTAATAATTAACCTGAGTTCGAGATAATTCCCGACCATAAAATTGCAATTTCTTGTATGAGATGAACTCAGGCTTCGTATTTACACAATAATCGCCATGACAATAGCTGGTAGCGTTGTTCTGTCACTATTTTTTAGCGATCAAAAAGTGACCCAAAAAATCGCCGGCTGAGAATTCTGAACCCGGCTGCGGCCTGCGGGCGGGACCAAATCAATGGTCCGTCTTGTTTGTTGCGTGCCTCAACGATCGAACCGGTATGATTTGCTCCTGGCCGCCCTCCGTCCTCCGCTCACGATTCGTTATGCCGGGGGCAGGGGGAATTGGCGTGCCGAACATCCTTTTAAAAATGTTCTAAATAAAACTACTCCCTCTGAAGATTTTTTCAATTAGTTTCTT
>JBEPXS010000271.1:0-5193 GCA_041641755.1 Balneolaceae bacterium | reverse complement strand
AACAGGGATACTACTGCTTATATCCGGTACCATATTTTTAATATTGGCTTTTAGGGGAACTCACGAGAATACTCTTAAACCAGAACTTGAGCAAACAGAACTGGAAGCAAGGGCAGCTGATTTGATTAAGGTGGAGACATACGAATTCAAGGATTTGAATAAAAATGGCACACTTGATCCGTATGAGGACTGGCGGCTGACAGCCCGGGAGCGTGCTGAAGATCTGGCTTCCAGGATGAGTGTGGAACAGATCGTAGGCCTTATGCTATACAGCAGCCACCAGTCGATTCCGGCTGCTTCCGGTGGCTTCGGGGCTGGAACCTATGACGGCCAGCCGCTGAATAAAAGTGACGCGGAACCCAATGACGTCACAGATCAGCAAGAGACCTTTATCCGCAAGGACAATCTCAGGCATGTGTTGATCACGTCTGTTCAAAGCCCCGGGGTGGCCGCAGAATGGAATAACAAAATCCAGGAGCTGGCCGAGGGAATCGGTCTGGGTATTCCGGTCAATATAGCCTCCGATCCACGCCACGGGGCCAGCCCGGATGCCGAGTTTAACGCCGGGGCAGGGGGCGACATCTCACGCTGGCCGGAAAACATCGGCTTGGCTGCAACCTTTGATCCTGAAATTGTCAGACAGTTTGGCAATATTGCTTCTAAAGAATATCGTGGCCTTGGGATTGCAACGGCTCTTTCTCCACAGATTGACCTGGCTACCGACCCGCGGTGGAGCAGGGTGAACGGCACCTTTGGGGGAGACCCACAACTTTCTGCTGACATGGCACAGGCGTATATTAATGGATTTCAGACATCCACAGGCGATGCCGAGATAGCAAACGGATGGGGTTATGAGAGTGTCAATGCGATGATTAAACACTGGCCGGGTGGTGGTGCTGAAGAGGGCGGCCGTGACGGCCATTACGACTACGGCAAGTACACTGTATATCCCGGTAACAACTTCGAAAAACACCTGGTGCCATTCAGGGCGGCTCTCAATCTGGACGGGCCCACGGGCAGTGCCTCCGCCGTGATGCCGTATTACACCATTTCCTACAACCAAAACCCATACGGACTAAATATAGCTAATGCCTACAGCGGTTATATGATCAACGGATTGCTTCGGGGATCGTTCGGGTTTGAAGGTGTGGTGTGCACCGACTGGGGTATTACCGAGGATCGCGGTCCGCACGGCGGCTGGGGTGGCGGCAGACCCTGGGGTGTAGAGAATATTGAGGTAGGAGATGAGGTCATGGATCTCATCCCGAAAGACCAGGAAGACAAGGGAGCGGCAGGGCGCCTGATTGAACGTCATTATATGATACTTATGGCCGGTGTCGATCAGTTTGGTGGAGAGAATGAGGCCTGGCCCATCACGGCAGCCTACAAACTCGGGGTCAAACGCGTGGGTGAGCCACTGATGCGTGCACGTTTTGAGCGCTCAGCGGTACGTCTGCTGAAAAATATGTTCCGAACCGGCCTGTTTGAGGATCCCTACCTGGATCCTGAAATATCAGAAAAGACCCTTGGGGCACCCGAATACATGAAAGCCGGATACGAAGCCCAGCTCAAGTCTATTGTAATGCTCAAAAACGGGACCAGCCTCAACAGTGGTGTAATGCCGTTGTCCAAAAACACCAGGGTGTACATACCGGATGCATTTGAGACCAATGCGGATGCCTTTTTCCCGCCCACCAAAATAGAGGAGTCTTGGTATGATCCCGTGGAAGATAAACTGGTCAATCGCTATATGGAACGGGTTGACCGTCCGGAAGAGGCGGATGCTGCTATTGTATTCATAAATGGACCGATAGGTGGAAGGGGTAACGATCCGGAAGCTCCACTTGAGAAGTATCGTCCTATATCATTACAGTACCGGCCCTATACGGCCAAAGGGACTCACAACGTAACCGGAAGAAGTTATGAGGGGCGTTCCATAACTACCGTCAACGATGTGGAGTTGAAGCAGATCCTAAAAACCAAAAAGATGATGGGAGATAAGCCTGTAATTGTAGTGATGAACCTTGAAAATCCCTCGGTAGTAAATGAGTTTGAGGATCGGGTAGAAGGCCTGATCGTCCATTTCGGCATTTCAAACCAGGCTCTCTTCGATATTTTGTCGGGTAATGCTGAACCCTCGGGGCTTTTGCCTTTCCAGATGCCGGAAGATATGCTGACTGTTGAGCAGCAGCTTGAGGATGTGGGCCGGGATATGAAACCACACGTCGATGAAGCCGGGAATGCCTATGACTTCGCTTTCGGCCTGAAATGGGAAGGGCAGATCAAGGATGAACGGTATTCCAAGTATTATCCGATGAAACAGGGACAGGAGACCAAGTAAGGCTATTCCTCCTGCTCCAGGCAGGAACTCACTGGCTGTCTGTATGGCTAACTTCAATTTGCCCGTAGTGCGGTTATGAATAATAAGGCTAAAATTTTTTTTATAACCGTTCATCCTGAGTATAGTGGAACGGAACCGAAGGATCTCCCTGAATCGACTAACTGCCTGTTAAAGGAGATCGCTGGTGAGTTGCTTGCCATCGGGAGATCCATTCGACTCCGGCCGAAAAACGCGGCCTCCGCTCAGGATGACGAGGCGTTGATGGAATGCTTTCGGGTGTATATGTTGGGATTCAAAGTAATGGCACCAATGTGGGGTCCCAAAAGCTTTTCCGGATACGTTTCCCTGAGTCCAGAGAATCCCTGCAGGGAGTGAGTAGTAGAGTTTTAAACGTTCCAAAGCAACTAATTTATTTATAAGCTTAATCAGATCAATATCTGGGATTCTTTGGCGGCTTTTTTGGTTCGTTTTTTGGCCGTACAAAAAATGAACACCACAAGGAAGGAGAAGACTCCAAATTTGAATTATGTCTCCACTAAATTGTCTTTGGGTGTTCATTTTGGTTTGGCCAAATCCTGAAAGGGTTTGGGACCAGCAAAGCTGAACCAAGAACCCAAGAAGAAGTTAACTCACCTGATTTGACTTCAGAGAAGGTGCTGTATGGGTGCGTTGCCAAATGAGGCTCAAACAAAAATTCTTCGGGGGGATCTACTGCTATAACCATGTTATATGGTGGAGATTTGTTGTGGTAAGAATGTTGAGATCCAAAGTAATGGCACCAATTCGAGTCCGGGGAATCGCGGGAAAAGAGAGCTTGAGGGCTAGAAGTACTCCCAAGCATAAGATAATGTCAACGGTATAGCCAACTCAACATCTACGATTCCCCGGCGGCCTTTTCGTACCTTTTGGGCCGTACCAAAAGGTACACCCACAGAAAAGAAGAGATGCTATGGTTTAGTGAGAATATCCGACCGTAGACCTTTTTTCCTCATCGAAAAAATGAACCACTCAAATAGAGTTTAATTGGTATTAAAGAAATAGGCAGCAAACTCTCAACCCCTTCTCACGATAGTTAAACCATATCGAACTCATCCTGGCTTAGGTTCTTATCATCTTCGGGGAGTAACAGGAAACCAATAGATGGAGTTTAGGTATTTGAGAAATTTCTATCTATAAATTTCAGCTACATTTTTAATGTCAACTTCTACTTCGTTCCTCCCGTCGCCATTTTTTCAGTGTCTGAATTTCATTCAGGTGTTCTCCTATGAGGTAACTCAGTATCCAGGTGTAAAAGTAGAAGGCTACAAGAGGAAGTATGTTGGACAAAAAAACAAAGATTGAGTTCTCAAATGGTATAAATTGGGAGAGAATAAACGGTAAAATGACAACGGTCAAAAATACGGCTATGGACTTATACCATTTAGCATTAAACAAGTGCCAGATCATATAGGGTGTGAAAAGTACTGCCAAAATGGACAGGCCCATAAGGATAAGTCCGTACGGAAGCCAGAATACACCCGCTCCCAGGAACCAGGTATGTTTTTCGTACTGTAGCCAGTACTGTAATTCGCTTAGTGAATGCTCTTCAACATTTACTGCGGTTGAGAGTATATCTTTTTCATTCATTTTCTTTTAGTGACATTTCAGGGACTGTTTCTCATGTGAATTTTTTTTGTTACACCACGTAGATTCGGATTGTCGCGAACAGATTTCTAACACTCCCACGGGACTTTATTTACCGTTACTTGACTGGGGCTGGTTTTCAGATAAAATCTCCTGAGCACGTTTTATATCCTTTTCCGCAACATGAATTTTAACTCCTCCGGTAGCGGCACCCAAAAAACTAAAACTTCCCATATTTTTATCACTGAGGTATGCATCGATCCCCTCATTTTTAAGTTTATTCAAATCCATCTCAGCTTGATGCGTATACGAGTATGTTTTGCAAACTTTATATGAGTAATCCATAACGACTCCCTTCTTACTTGTAACTCTTGCTAACGATTTTTGCATGTAAGATACGTACAAAATGACGTTGTCTGATAAATAACGAACGGCATGCAAAAAAGCCAAAAAACACTGTTAACAACATTAAAGGGCTTTCTCAATAGTGTTAACTATTTTTTGATATCCGTTGACTTTTCTACCCACCTTTATACCAACTTTGGAATAAATGATTTCCCCATCCTGATTAATGATATAAAGAGTTGGCAAACCACTTACGTTATATTTTTCTGTAATCTTTTCTCCGTTAAGAAGTAATTGGTAAGTGTAGTTATTTTTTGACATAAATTTTTCAGGATCTCCTTTTTCCCTGGTACTTATACCAATTACAGCTACATTTTCGGCAGAATATTCTTCATGTACTTTTTGAAGTTTTGGCATTTCCTGACGACAAGGACCGCACCAGGTTGCCCAAAAGTCCAGTAGCACAATTTTGCCCCGGTAGTCAGTTAGAGAATGGCTATTGCCATCAGGATCTTTTAACGTCCATTCGGGAGCAATTTTACCATCTGTTAATGGAGGTAAAGTTTGTTGAGCCTCGAGATTGGTAAAAAAAAGAGTAAACAGCAGTAAAAGTACAAGTTCCCTGGCTTTCATAAACGTCTCCATTTTATAAGTGTACCTAATAACCTTGCGCAAAAGCGGCAGGCGTATGAATGTTGATCTATTTAAAAAGGAATTTTAACCATAAAAAGGGAAGGGGGCAAGAAGAGCGAGGCCTGTCTGCCTGACATTTTCCTTATAAAGAGTTATACAGCGCCTTCTCGTATTATCAATTATCGTGGCGGAGCCGGTAGAAGCAAAGGTTTACGTCTTAAGCCACGTTGGTAACGTTGACTGAGCAGCGT
>JBEPXS010000270.1:2660-5197 GCA_041641755.1 Balneolaceae bacterium | reverse complement strand
AGCAGCAGCTTTGCTTCTTCATTGTCAGGTACAAAAAAGTAGCCCTCATCAATATAATTGGGCAGGATACCAACTTCTTCTACATCTATTTCTTCATTCACATATTCATAAATAGCTATTCCTTCTTCTATTTTAGCTTCAATATGCGGTAGGGCCCATTCAATAAGATCCTCAACCTTTGTAAGATCCGACCCATCTACAAAAACTACTTCATGTTCAATAATCTTGTTGACCAAATCTATGTTCTTGATCCGCTTTGGGAAATCATTACGCAGATCTTCCAGCCTGTCTTTGATATCCGTGAGTACTTTTTTCAGCTCCACCAGCTCACTCAGATGCGGATAGATCCGGTTATTTTGGAAATCTTCTGATATCCTTTGCAAAGCTGCAAGTATTTTATACTGACGCATTTCATAGTCGGCCTGAATCTGAGTAAAAAGGTCTAAATTGAGTTTAGAGCTGTTCATAAGAACCTCCTGCGGATGATTGTTAGTCCCTAATTAGCCGTTTGTTGTATTTATACTTTATTCAATAACGAAGAAATGAGCAAATAATTTGGTATTACTCTATGATACCATATCTAAAATTAATTAAATAATGATAAATTCAAATTTAACTTTTTGAAAATACATCTTAATAGCATTGAGTATATAAATATAGCTTTTACCGATAGATGAATGCGAAAACCTACTTCACTGTTTAACCAATAAATAAGCATAATCAAGAATAGCACAAATCATGCTAAATGGGACCAAAACCGTCTTAATTGCTATCAGCCTGATGCTCTTGACAGCATTACTACCTGCGGTAAAGCCAGTAACCGACAGCCACATAGATCCTAAAACCTATAATCTATCCCCATCTTTTTATGATAGTATCCCAAAGGATACCGTAACATGGCACCGACCCCGATTTTCAGAGCGCCAAGAAGAACGGAATGAGCTTGTTGAACAGATTAAAGCGCAGGGTATCAGCAGTAATAAGGTACTGCAGGCCATGCGAAATGTGCCGCGTCACCTTTTCATTCCCAAAAGCAAGCGCCATAATGCATATATGAATACACCGCTTCCCATCGGTCACAGACAAACGATATCACAACCATATATTGTAGGTTATATGACTCAATTGCTGGACGTTCAACCCGGAGAAAAAATACTTGAAATCGGTACCGGCAGCGGTTACCAGGCGGCAGTACTTTCGGAGTTGACGCCTAACGTCTTTACCATCGAAATAGTAGAGGCTCTGGGTAAACAGGCACGTACACAATTTGACGAACTTGGCTACAATACCATTAAAACGAAGATTGGTGACGGGTATAAGGGATGGTCCGAACATGCCCCTTTCGATGGAATTATTATTACGGCTGCTGCTCCAGAGATTCCACAACCGCTTATCAATCAATTAAAACCGGGAGGTATCCTGGTTATGCCGTATGGTGAACCCAGAGGTTCCCAAACCCTGCTCAAGATTACAAAGAACGAAGACGGAGACATTGAAAGAAGAGAAGTGCTTCCGGTACGCTTTGTACCTATGACAGGAGAAGTACAGGGCAACTAAGAGGCCTTGAATAATAAATCATTATTATTAACATAGTGCCTTAACAACCATTACTGGTTGGATATACCCTTTCAGCTCAGCCATCCCGAACCCTGATCCGGGATCTCGCAGAGATCAATTGCGTTGATTTGAATATAGATTGCAACAAAGCTGCTACCACTGCAAGATCCTGAGACAAGTTCAGGATGACTGAGAACCTTTTCAAAAATATTAGCTAATAAATGAAACTGGTAAACGCATTACCTTATACAGTTCAACTCTTAACTCCGGAGGCAACTACAAACTCACCCGGAATATCATAGCCAGTTCCATTTTGATAAGGTTCGATTGAATCCAAATATTCCGTATGGACTTCTTCCTTTGTCTCTTCTTCAAATCTGCGATAGGCCATCGCTACCGCTCCACCCAGAAAAGCACCTATAAGTGCCTGCTCATCATTGTCAAAATGCAGGAAACGACTGAACCTCTTGGTAGTGATCTCAGTAAAACCTGCCTGTTCATAGATATATGGCAAATTATTACCTGTTCCAAGCTGGAAGAACAGCGGACATACATCCGACTTTACTCTTCGATCGACAATCGGGAATATATCTGCCCAGCCGCACTCTTTTCGCTGTCCCCAAACTAAAGCGGTAGCCCGTCCGCCGGGCTTTAAAACCCGGTACATCTCTTCCATCGCTTTGTCTGGATTGGGATAGTACATAAATCCCAGTGAATTGATAGCAACATCAAATGCACTATCCGGAAGATCCAGGGCTTCGGCATCCATATGCTTAAATGAAACATTCTCAATCTCTTTCTCTTTAGCTTCGGCTGCCGCTTTCTCAATCATCCCTTCCGACAGGTCGATTCCGGTAACTTCTCCATTTGTTCCTACTGCCTCAGCTAGTGGAAATGTGACCAATCCGGTGCCACAGGAAATATCCAGCACTTTCTGGCCGGGCTTAACTGCAGCCACGTCAAGTAATTTCTGCTGAGCA
>JBEPXS010000270.1:0-2650 GCA_041641755.1 Balneolaceae bacterium | reverse complement strand
CTTCGTAATATGGGGACGAATAATCCCAACCGTAACGCTGTACTCTTCGTTGCAATTCTGGTTTCATGATATTGTATTTTGAGTGGACTTAATTGTTACTTTTCGTTCAACCGGAATTGACCGGCTGAAATCATCCAGTACAGGACTGTGCTTATCGGTCTCTTCAATCATCCGCATAATTTCATCTTCCGAAGCCGGACTTTCGATATAAACTTTATAGCGCAAAGCTTTAAATCCGGGCGGACGATCATCGATATGCAACATACCGCGGGCGTCCAGATCCGACTCCACATCCACTTCAATTTTGTCGATGGGAATCTCCAACACTGCAGCCCTTTGTGAGTACCCGATGGCCAGACAGCTACCGAGAGCACCACGCTCCAGGATTCCAGGTCCCGGTCCCGCATCATTACCTCCCTCAGATTTCCCGATATCAACATTGAATTTCCAGTGCTTGTGCTCAACTTCACAAGTAGTTCCGTTAAACAAACGCACTTTGGTAACCACCGTACTCTTCCCTTTTGAAGGACGGAGTTCTACAGCTTTCTTATTCCGCTCAAATGCTTCCTTTATTGTTTTTGGATCTGCCATAAATAGTAAGATTACGGATTAAGATTTATTTATAGAAAATATCTTATCTGATACACAGCTTTAATTCCATTTTGATCTAAACTAAAATCAGAAATAAAATTAAAAAATCCTTGAAGAATTCAGCTCCACATCGGCATGTTTCCATGCTTTTTGGAATTGCTTTTTTACTTTTGCAGCCATCTTGGTCTTGCCTTGTGCTTTCAGGCTTTGGTAGAGACCATATAGCGACCACCCGTTATTTGGAAATTTAGCCAGATCCTTACGATACACCCGTTCTGCTTCCACGGGCCGGTCCGCAGCCAGCAAAACTGAACCCAGATTGTGGCGCACCGGGAAAAACCAGTCGGGCGGTTCGTTGTAAGTAAGTTGATCTTCTATACTTATAGCCCCTTTTAACAGTGCTATGGATTGTGTGTAGTTTCCTTTTCGGGCCTCGATCTCCCCTTCCAGCACCCGGGAAGCGATCTGCATTAGCTCTTGGGTGGTGTTTATATCCCATATGGTTATTTCCTGAAGCGTGTCATCAGCGGCAATAGTCTTTAAGCTGGATAGTTCTTTTTGGGCCCAGTTCAAACTGTCCTTGCCAACGAAAGCCATGCCCCGGGCATAATGCCATACTCCACGGGGATAGATCAAATCCCGGGCGGGTTCACGATAGGACAAAATATTGTCCCATCGTGCAAACCGAACGTGATCATATAACGGGATCACCCAGTAGTGTTGCAAAGTACCCAAACCAGGTTGTCGCATCGTCTCTGTATTTACTAAGTCAGAAGTACTTCTGGCTGCCTCAATACTTCGATCCGCCCTGCCTTCCATTGTGGCCGTAGCCCAAAGGAAATGGTAGTTATGAGGCACATACGCCAATGGGTAAATTCCCTGCTGCCGGCATTGCGTCACATATTGGTTATCCGCCTTTACAGCACGTTCATTGGCCAAGGTACCCTGATGGTAATCCCCTGTTCTTATATAGATATGTGATGGCATATGTACCAGGTGACCAGCTCCGGGTACCAGATTGCGCAACCGGTTGGCGCTCGGTAATGCCTTTTCGGGCTCTTCCGCTTCAACGGCGTGGATGTACAGGTGATTAGCACCCGGATGGTCTGGATCTCGCTCTATCACCGACTCTAGTACACTCAAAATCTTTGGCGTCCACGGCTGTGGTTCCCCATTCTTTTTCCAGTAGTTCCAGGGATGCAGATCCATCAACGCCTCGGCATACAGCGTCTGCGCATCCAGATCATCCGGATATTTCTCGGCCAGCCGCCCCATCGCTTTAGCGTAGGCTTTATCCAGCGGTGCACGATCTTCCGGTGGATTTTGGGCATAACGATGCGAAAGAGCCTCGATGTAATCCTGCTCTTTTTGGATACCATTAGCTTTTAACTCCTGGGCTTTTTGTAAAGCCTCCCAGGCCCGGGGTATGTTGTCCTCTGCCATCGCAGCATTAATATTGGGTCCCAATACGAGTGCGGCGCCCCACCACGCCATCGGGTGATCAGAATCTAGCTTGGCAACCTGACGGAACGACCTGTTGGCCTCTTTGTGATTAAAGCCATAAGAAAGGGCTAAACCCTGGTTAAAATATTTCTGTGCCAGCGTGTCATCGGTAGAAATTTTAAAATAGTGGTTCCCCATTCCATCCAGGAACGGGGCTATCTGGCCTTCAAAAAGATGTTTACCATTTGACGATTGAGAACAAGCACCGGCAGATAAAACTGTTATTAATACGATCAGTAATCCCAGAATTTTGCCACTATAGCTGTTCACTCTCTTTTTGTATTTGGATAAAGTCATAACAATTCTTCCTTTCACGTTGATGTATTTATTTCTTAAATCAAGATTTTTCATGTAGTCGGTTATCAGTTTCCAGGAAAGTTAAAAGTAACAATCACTAACAAACCAACTGGTCGGTATACTACAAGTATATTTAATATGTTTCAAGCATAAATTATTTTTTTTAACAAAAATTAGTCTTATATATCAATAAATGCTATTTTTGTCTTTCCGTTAGCAAAAAACATAATCATACTGTTTAGTCTGAAAAGGTATTTAT
>JBEPXS010000269.1:0-5225 GCA_041641755.1 Balneolaceae bacterium | reverse complement strand
TCCGGGCGATGGTTTTCTCCAAACGCTTCGTTAACCCAGGTTTCAAGGGCATCGTACTGGGTGATGTCCATCTCGACAGGAATGAAAGGGTCACCAAACTTAGTACGGATTCTTTGCAATTTGTCAACGCTGCGTGCCAACCCATAGACGGTAGCTCCCTTGTTGATAAGAGCTTGAGCAAAAGCGGCTCCGATACCACTGCTGGCACCGGTTACGATCGCTGTTTTTTTATTAAGCTCCATAGTTCCAACATATTTATTAGTTTATAAAATGATATTTGAATACATCTTTATCAGCAAGTAACAGACTGAAATCATTCCTGACAAGATAGAGCAGGTTCAAGTGATTATGTTTCATTATCCAGCTTTTCAGAGATTAGGGCATTTACCATTTCCAGTGCCACTTCGTTTTCTCCACCCCGTGGAATGATAATGTCAGCGTAGCGTTTGCTGGGTTCTACAAATTCAAGATGCATCGGACGGACGTATTTCTCGTATCTATTTAGTATTCCCTCAAGGTTCCGGTCTCTTTCAACGATATCTCGTCGGATGCGGCGCACTAACCTGATGTCATCATCCGTATCTACATAGATTTTTATGTTCATAAGATCGCGTAAGTTCTGTTCACTGAAGATCAGGATACCATCTACAAGGATTACCTTTTTGGGGTTTACTTTCTTGGTTTCCTCTTTACGGACGTGGCGCGAAAAATCATAGATGGGCACTTTAACAGGCTTGTTTTGCCTGAGTTTTTTAATGTGCCTCACAAGCAATTCAGTTTCGAGAGCGGAGGGGTGATCAAAGTTTTTTTTCTCGCGTTCTTCAAAAGAGAGATGCTTCAGATCGCGATAATACGAATCGTGTTCCAAGACCACCATATCTTCACTGCCAATCTGCTCGGTGATGTGACGGATGACTGTTGTTTTACCTGCTCCTGTACCACCTGCAACACCAATTATTATGGGATCCAAAAGAAAACTCAGTTCGTTTTAAAATTCTGACTTTTTTCGTAATCAAGTTTATAGTTACGTATAGCTCTGAAAATTGCCGAGGCAATGATACTTTTTCCATACTCGCTTGTGAGATATCGTTGCTCACTTGGATTGCTGATAAAGCCCGTTTCGACCAGAATTGCCGGCATCGAAGCGTGGTATAGCACGATGAATCCGGCCTGTTTTACTCCGCGAGAACGCCGTTGTGCACGGTCATCAAATTGGTGTTCCAGCATCCCTGCCAGTTTTTCACTGGTCGCCATATAACCTGAGTTGGCAAGTTCGTAGATCAGAAGGTCTTCTTCGGTGAGTTCTTCACTTTTGTTGGGACCTTCCTCAAACCGGATCACACTGTTTTCCTTTTTCATTACTTCGAACGCGGCCTGACTTCGGTGTAGCCCAAGAAAATATACTTCCGTACCCTTTGCATTACGATTACTGAACACATTGCAATGGATGGAAACGAACAGGTCGCCCTCAGCTTTGTTGGCTATTTGTCCTCGTTCCTCAAGTCCAATAAAGCTGTCATCATCACGGGTGTAGACTACTTCGATTTCCGGCAGATACTCATTGATATATCCGCCGACTTTTTTGGCTATATCAAGTACTATGTCTTTTTCTTTGGTCCCTTTATAACCGATGGCTCCCGGATCGTGACCACCGTGACCGGGATCGATTACTACTACATCAAATTTAATCTTGTTTTTAAGCTGCTGGTAGTCATTGTCTATGGCAAGACTGTCTGACGAAGTCACGGAATTTCCCAACAACAGGCTATCTCTGGATACGGTAAATTTAGACCATATGATAGGCTCAACTTCTTTTGCCAGGTTCTCAACTTCTTTTTTGTTACTATAGGTGAGCCCCAATAACAGGTCGTTGCTTTGTCCGTCATGATATGCCTCACCTACATAATGTTGATCGCCTGGGATATAAAGATCAACGCCCACACCAAAGGGGAGGTCATAAAACCCGATTTCATCATAAACCACTGAGGTAGTATCGTAAACGATATCAGAACTGTTAATCTGATTACCATAAAGCGTCATCTGTATGAGATCGGAACCTGGCTGTATGACTTTAAACGAATCAACGGCTTGCTCCAGGTGAAAGCGCACAACATACCCCTTCCCATCGCTGCGTTCGGCTGTGGAAACACGATCCAGAATATTTTTCTCCTGGGCTTGAATAACGCCGGTAAGTAGCAGCAAAAAGAGTAGCGGAAGGCACGCCCTTTTAAAAAAAGAGATAAGTGTTCTTCGGATGTAAATTATTTTATATGTTGTTATCACTGAATGCTGAAAAATATAGCTTTTAGAGTAGATCACGTATTCAAGCATATATTAATGCATAATATATCAAATTTTGCAAAAGGAAGTAATAGATAACGAGCATTAGATTTTAATAGTGCAAAATCTGTTATTTAATCCTGCATCTAAAGATTTGAATTCTATTTAATATATATAATTATGTCACGATTATTGTTTTATATATCTATCATTATTTTTTTCTCTATTTCTGGATGTGAAAATGAAAACAACCGGGATTCGCAGAAAGAACAGGGGATGTCAATCCAGGAACGCTTGGGGCAATACACTTCTTTTCGTCTAACCACCGATCTTTCGGGCCTGTCAGAAAATCAAAGAAAGATGATCCCGTTGCTGATTGAAGCCGCTGATGCAATGGATGAAGTCTTCTGGAGGGAGGCGTATGGGGATAAAAGCAAGCTGAAAAGCATGATTGATAATCCTGATGTTTGGCGGTTTGCCCAGATTAATTACGGTCCCTGGGACCGTCTCAATGGCAATGAGCCATTTGTCGAGGGCGTGGGACCAAAACCCGAAGGTGCTAATTTTTATCCGGAAGATTTAACCAGGGAAGAGTTTGAGGCATGGGATTCCGAACAGAAGAATGACCTATACACCCTTGTTCGCAGAGATGAACAGGGAGCTCTGAAAACGGTGCCTTACCATGAGGCGTTTGCCGAGCAGCATAAACTGGCATCTGAAAAGCTGAAGCAGGCCGCCGGGCTTGCTCAGGAACCGGGATTGAAAAAGTATCTTAATCTACGGGCTGAGGCGTTGCTGGACGATAATTATCAGCCGAGCGATATGGCGTGGCTGGATATGAAAAATAATCTTATCGACGTAGTAATAGGTCCGATTGAAACATATGAAGACCGTCTTTATGGATACAAAGCGGCGCACGAAGCTTACGTTCTGCTAAAGGATAGAGCTTGGAGTGATCGTCTTTCGAAATATGCAGAAGTACTTCCGGAACTGCAGAAAGGATTACCAGTTCCTGCAGGGTATAAAAAAGAGACGCCCGGCCGTGACTCTGACTTGAACGCCTATGATGTAATCTATTATGCCGGCGACAGTAATGCGGGTTCAAAAACGATAGCTATCAACCTTCCTAATGATGAAGAAGTGCAGCTAAAAAAAGGAACCCGGCGACTGCAGCTTAAAAATGCGATGAGGGCTAAATATGACAAAATCCTCGTACCGATCTCCGATCTGTTGATTGCAGAAGAGCAGCGTCAGCATATTACCTTTGATGCGTTCTTTGGGAATACCATGTTCCACGAAGTTGCTCACGGGTTGGGAATAAAAAATACGATTAACGGAAAAGGTACGGTCCGCGAGGCCTTAAAAGAGCATGCTTCTGCCCTTGAAGAGGGAAAAGCGGATGTGCTTGGCCTGTATATGGTATCGGAACTCCGCAAGGATGGGATGGTTACCGAAGGTTCAATAGAAGATAATTACGTAACGTTTATGGCCAGTATATTTCGTTCGATTCGTTTTGGCTCTTCCAGTGCGCATGGGAAAGCGAACCTGATCCGCTTCAACTTTTTCAAAGAGAAGGGAGCGTTTACTTACGATCAGGAGTCACAAACATACCGCGTCAATTTTGAAAAAATTGCAGAGGCCACCGATGCATTATCCCGTAAAATCCTGATAATGCAGGGTGATGGTGATTACCAGGGAGTAGCCGACTTTGTTGAGAACTACGCACAGGTCGGTAATCAGTTGCAGCAGTCGCTTGATCGTCTTTCAAAACAAAATATTCCTGTGGATGTAACCTTTGAACAGGGACTGTCGGAATTGGGACTCGACTGATAGCTGGTTTTGCAAAATCCTCTTTAAATTAAGTAGCAGATTCTCCGAAATTCAGTTGATTATATATATCCAATCATGTACCATACAATTGTTTCCTTCCTTTAACATACTAATATGGAGGTAATTAAGTATGAACGAAAAAACCTTTCTAGACGCTTCAGAGAATGGCGATGTTGACGCAGTGAATTTGGCTTTGAATAAAGGTATCGATGTCAACACCAGTGATGAACACCGCCGTACAGCCTTGATGAAAGCGGCTAAACACGGGCACGCCGATATTGTCCAAATGCTTCTCGATCAAGGTGCTGATGTGAATATTCGAGACAACCGCGGTACCAGTGCCTTGTATTGGGCATCCAGTAATGGGCATAACCACATTGTACAAATGTTAATCGACCACAGTTGCGAAGTCGACATCATCGATGACAGAGGCTGGTCAGCCAAAGACCAAGCTAATTATCATCATCACGACAGCATTGTGAATTTGTTGGAAAAAGCTGGGGCTTAACAGACCCGGCATTTTTTATGTTTAGGCCTGTCTACGCCGCAGGCAGGCTTTTTTTATAGAAAGTGATGTTGCCGCAACGTCTGTTAACCGGCGAATATCAGGAAGATAGTCGGTTCTTTGTGAATCGACTCATACTCATTTTGTTTCCAATCTGAAATCGGTTGAGAAATTATTTTCTCGTCCGGTAATGTAAGATTCGTAGCAGTGCAGAAACCGGTGTTATTCGCACAGGTTTTTCTGATACTTTCTACCAGTTCATCATTCCGATGGGGGGCCTCCATAAAAATTTGTGTCTGCTTCTTTTTTCGGGATTCCTCTTCCAATCGTTGAATAGCTTTTTTGCGTGCATTTGCTTCAATCGGCAGGTACCCATGAAAAGCAAACTGTTGTCCGTTAAATCCCGAACCCATTAGTGCCAGTAAAATGGAAGAGGGTCCCACCAGTGGTACAACCTTAATATCCCGTTTATGTGCCATTCTGATAAAATCAGAGCCTGGATCAGCGACCACGGGGCAGCCGGCTTCAGAAACAACTCCCACATCCCGTCCTTTCTCAAGCGATTGTAAAAAGGAGACTTTTTCTTTTTGTGAAGTTTCTTTGTCAAGCA
>JBEPXS010000268.1:0-5230 GCA_041641755.1 Balneolaceae bacterium | reverse complement strand
TGGGCGACCAGTACCTTTGGGGTAGGGATATACTGGTGGCCCCGGTGTACAAGGAAGATGCGAAATTCCGAGAGGTATATCTTCCAGAGGGTACATGGTACGACTGGTGGAACGGCAAAGAAATTTCCGGTGGAAAGCCGGTCTTCCGAAAAGTTGACCTTGCAACTATGCCGATCTATATACGAGCCGGTGGAATTATCCCAGTAGACCCCGCTCGACAGTATGTTTATGAAGAGGTCGAAGAGCCCACAACACTGCGAATCTACCCAGGTAATGACGGAGAGTTCATATTATACCAGGATGACGGAAAAACCCTGGATTACCTGGAGGGAGAATATAGTGTTACACGACTCAACTGGGACGACAGTGAGCGAACTCTTACTATCGAACCTGCAGGCGGAGACACCATTAAAAAGGAGTTCTTAGTGGAGCTGGTTGGTGAGGATACCGATAAAATAATTAGTTACAGTGGTACGCGGATGCAGGTATCTTTTGAAGACTGATCATATTCTAGAAAATCAATCTGGAAATGATATCCGAATATACTCTAGAGTCGAACTCTCGACTTAATTTCTGTGTCGAAGGGTCATTTTAAAGATTTTAAAACAGTAACTTTAAACGTTATACGGATTGATGTTGATATTGCTGTTTAGAGGGATCTTCTTTTGATCGTTCATATTTCTGTGAGTACTCCCGGGGGGTCAGGCCGGTGTGTTTTTTAAATTGTCTGTTGAAGTGCGAAATGTTATTGTAACCGCTCTCATAACCTATACGGGAGATATTAAGATCCGTTTTTTGAAGCAGTTTACACGCCTGCGAAACTCGTACTTCGTTCAGGAATTCAGAGAACGTTTTGCGGGTACGCTGTTTAAAAAACTTGCAAAATGCCGCCTTGCTGTAGTGAGCGATATCGGCAATGGTTTCAAGTTCAATATCCTCTTTATAATTGTTTAGGATGTAATTAATGACATTATTTACCCGGCGGCTTTCTTTATCAGATGGAGGATGCGGGCTGCTGATTTCGGCCAGGTATTCATACTCATTTGTTTCGGCAAGGTTATTGAGTATACTCAGGATTTCAACAAATCTTTCAAAACCTGTTTTATTTAGAAGTTTGTTCATTCGGGGACCAATGGATTCAGCGACTTCAGTGAAAAATCGTAAACCCCGGTTGGCTCGTTCCATCAGATGACGAATGGTAGACATCTCTGAAATTTCAAAGAAATCTTTGCCAAGTGACTGATCATGAAAGAAGATTGAAATGGATTGTGACTTTTTTTGGCAGTCATCTTCAAAATACTCCGGATCACTTTTAAACAAATGATTTTGATTAGATCCGATTAAGAAAAGATCCTCCGGACTAAATGAGGTAATGGAATCTCCTATATACAGATCTCCCGTACCTTCTATAATGTATATGAGTTGCAGTTCAGGATGATGATGCAATTGGTCATAGAAATGTGGAAGCTCATCATGCTGAACAAAAAAACCTTCTTTTCCTGTCTTGGGAAGCTTGAAAAAAATAGACTGAAGATCAGACATAACACTCAATTGTTTATTTATAGACCCTTATACTGTTTATTGTACAATTATATACAAGTATTGATAATATGCAACAATTAAGTGTACATACGATAACATAATTGAATTTTTAAAAAATATAGTACAAGAATCCCGCCGTTGCTTTTTCTTACTTATAGTTCATCATCAATAATAATTTGCAAATAGTGTATATATGGAAGTCGTATGGGAAGGTGTATATCCAGCAATAACCACAAAGTTCAAGGAAGACGGAACGCTCGATCTTCACATGTTTGAAAAAAATCTTCATGCTCAGCTTGAAGCAGGTATTCACGGCATAGTTCTCGGAGGTTCCTTGGGTGAAGCAAGTACTCTCAAAAAGAGTGAAAAATTTGAACTACTGGAAAAAACATTGGATATAGCCGGCGACCAAATATTCGTCATAACAAATATTGCCCAAACTACTACGGAGGGAGCCATTAAAGAGGCTCAGGAAGCTGAAAATAGGGGGGCACATGGATTAATGATATTGCCACCGATGCAGTATAAAGCAGATTCTCGTGAAACCGTCACGTACTTTAAAGCGATAGCCGATGAGACGGACTTGCCGATCATGCTCTACAACAATCCTGTGGACTATGGGATTGAGATTACTCTGGATATGATGGAAGAACTACTGACGAATTGTGATAACATACAGGCGGTCAAGGAATCGACTCGTGATTTGACAAATATTACCCGTTACCGCAACCGATTTGCAGACCGGCTAAAAATATTTTGCGGCGTAGATACACTTGCTCTGGAATCTATGCTCCTTGGTGCTGATGGATGGGTTGCCGGACTGGTTGCTGCTTTCCCGAGAGAAACTGTTGCCATTTATGAGTTGGCCAATAAGGGCCAAATTAAGGAGGCCCGGGATATTTACCGATGGTTTATGCCCCTTCTTGAACTGGATATCAATCCCAAACTAGTACAGAATATCAAACTTGCCGAAGTTAAGACGGGAATCGGCACAGAATATGTACGACCTCCGCGACTGCCGTTATCGGGTAGCGAACGCGAGCATGTATTGGATGTTATAAACAGTTCATTGGGGAACAGGCCTCAACTTCCGGAATTATCCAGGCAAGAAACCAGTAATATGTAACATATAGTGTATTATTATACCAGGGAAAATTAGGTTGCAACTTAAAGCTCTCCAGTCCTGAAATATAATCCGATGGGCACAAATCGTTTTTTTTGTATTGATGCACATACCTGCGGAAATCCCGTGAGATTGGTGGTGGGCGGGGGGCCGTTACTGGAAGGTAAAACAATGGCCGAAAAACGCCGTCACTTTTTGGAGGAGTATGACTGGATACGAAAAGGGTTAATGTTTGAGCCCCGTGGTCACGACATGATGTCCGGCAGTATCCTGTATCCGCCCTCTAATCCGAAAAATGATATTGGTATTCTGTTTATCGAAACCAGTGGGTGCCTTCCGATGTGTGGGCACGGTACGATAGGTACGGTAACAATTATGATTCAGGAGGGGCTGGTGACCCCAAAAAAAAGGGGAGAAGTTCGGATCGAGGTACCAGCTGGTGTAGTCATTGCCCGGTACGAAGAGAATGAGAATGGACAGGTCACGTCAGTAGAAATTACAAATGTCCCCAGCTTTTTAACCGCATCGAATATTGAAGTGGAGTGTCCTGATCTTGGTCCGCTGACGGTGGACGTGGCCTATGGTGGAAATTTTTATGCCATCGTCGATCCCCAGGATAATTTTCCGGGATTGCAGGATTACAGGACCGATCAGCTTATTAGTTGGAGTCGTAAGTTGCGCGCTCAACTGAATCGGGAGCATGATTTTGTTCATCCGGAAGATGATCAGATCACCGGACTCAGCCACATTATGTGGACCGGAAATACACTGGATAAAAAAACTACCGCACGTAATGCTGTATTTTATGGTGATAAAGCGATCGATCGCTCTCCGTGCGGAACAGGTACATCCGCCCGTATGGCGCAATGGTTTGCGAAAGGCAAATTGGATTTAGATGAACCGTTTATCCATGAAAGCATCATCGGAAGTAAATTTATCGGCCGGATTGAAGATCAAACGACAGTAGGTGATTATCCGGCGATTATTCCAAGTATCGAAGGATGGGCCCGTATTACCGGATACAATAATATTACGATTGATGATGACGATCCCTATGCGCACGGCTTCCAGGTTATTTAAGATGAAGATCTGACGATTTTTGACAAGTACGTTAGTCAGCAGGGAGATTCAAAGGTTGGTGAGTGATGGGGATGTGAAAGAAATAATTACACATGAGCACTACCAATTAATATCGAGTAAACAAAAGTTCCGCTTTATCTAAGACCATAACTTTTTACTAAATCCTGAATGAGCAAAAAAAATCATGCTATAGTTGTTGGAGCCGGTATCGCAGGTTTGGGAGTAGCCTATTTTTTGAGTAGGGAAGGTATGAGTGTTACCGTACTGGACAAGGCTGACGGTAAAGATAATTGCTCATTCGGTAATGCTGGAATGATTGTGCCGAGTCATATTGTACCGCTGGCTTCACCGGGTATTATAAGCAAAGGATTGCGATGGATGCTTCAAGCGGAAAGTCCTTTCTATATTCGCCCACGGCTGGATAAAGATCTTTTTAAATGGGGATGGAAGTTCAGGCAGGCTTCGACTCAGAAGCATGTGGAGGAGTCCGGTCCGCTTTTGAGAGACCTGTTACTTGCCAACAGGGAACTTTTGCTGGAGATAGAAAGAAAGGAACAACTTGAATTCGGGTTTAAGAAAAATGGACTTTTAAATCTCTGTAGAACTCAAGAAGGCCTGGAGGAAGAGATAGAAGTAGCTGAACAGGCCAATGCACTTGGGATACCAGCCCGTGTGCTTTCAGCGGAGGAAACCCGGAATATGGACCCGAATATCGAGATGGATATCATCGGGTCAACCTATTTTCCTAAAGATGCCCACCTGCATCCAGGCTCGCTGCTAAACAAGTTGAAAGAACGTATGCGGGAGCGGAGCGTTACCTTCCGGTACAATACCAATATTGTGGGGATCCGGGAAGAAAAAAACAAAGCTGATGGGGTGGTGGCAGCTGACGGCGAGGTAATCGAAGGTACAAAAATCATTCTTTGCCCCGGCGCCTGGACGCCCAAACTGGCCGATAATACAGGGCTTGTGTTGCCGATGCAGGCCGGAAAGGGATACAGTATAACACTTGGTAACCCTGAAAGTTTACCTGAAATTTGCGCACTGCTTAGTGAAGCCAAAGTGTCGATGACACCGATGTACGGGAAACTTCGTTTCGGCGGAACGATGGAAATAGTTGGCATAGACACAACGATAAACCCCGTGAAGCTAAATGCTCTGAAAAAGTCAGCCTGCAGCTATTTTCCTGAATTTACTATGGAAGATTTTGAAGGACAGGAAACATGGGTGGGACTTCGACCGATCTCTCCTGACGGACTACCATATGTCGGCAGTATCAGTAGGTATAATAATGTATATGTTTCAACAGGTCACGCCATGATGGGAATGAGTCTCGGTGTGATCAGTGGGAAAATCGTGTCACAATTGATTCTGGAAGGAGAAGCAGGTCTGGAACATCCGCTTATTGATCCCGACCGATATGCCTGAAAATAATTACCATAACTTGTTTAGGATCTCAAACCACAAATTAAATCAGGGATATTG
>JBEPXS010000267.1:0-5241 GCA_041641755.1 Balneolaceae bacterium | reverse complement strand
CCATCTCCCTCCTTCCGACCTTGCAAACGATCGGCAGTTTGAGAACCTGACGGAAATTTGGCTTGAAGGTGATCATTACAAATGGCGGGCCATGCGCACGCTGGGTGTAGAGGAAAAATTTGTGACGGGCGATACCGATCCCAGAAAAAAGTTTAAAAAATGGGCCCAGACTGTTCCGCATACGATGCGCAATCCGTTGTATCACTGGACACACCTGGAGTTAAAACGTTACTTTGATATTGACAAGCTGCTGACCCCGGAGACTGCCGATGAAATTTATGATCTCTGTACCGAAAAACTGCAAACCCCGGAATTCAGTACACGTAATCTGATTCGTCGGATGAATGTGGAAACCATATGCACTACGGATGATCCAACCGATACACTTGAACAGCATCAACAACTGAAAGAGGATAAGTTTGAAATTGATGTGCGTCCCTCTTTTCGGCCTGACGCTGCATATAATTTTAAGGATCCCACCTCATATAACGCTTATATTGATAAGCTGGCGGAAGCATCTGATATCACAATTTCATCATATGACGATCTGCTGGAAGCTCTTTTCAATAGAATTGAATTCTTTGATAAAAATGGTTGTAAGCTTTCGGACCATGGAATTAAAACACTGGATTACGAACCGGTCGGCAAGCGCGAGGTAGATTCATATTTTCAAAAGATTCGCAGTGGATCAAAACTAAATAACCAGCAAGAAAGGGCCCTGCGTTACGCTATTCTCCTTGAGCTGGGGCGACGATATGAACAGAAAGGTTGGGTACAGCAGTTTCACCTGGGGGCCCTGCGGAATGCCAACGACCGGATGATGGAGCAATTAGGTCCTGATACCGGGTTCGACTCCATTGGCGATTACCCACAGGCTGAGAGCATGGCCAACTATTTCAATGAACTTGACCGTACTGATCAACTTGCCAAAACCATTATATATAACCTGAATCCGAGTGATAATGCCGTATTCGCTACTATGGTTGGTAACTTTAATGATGGATTGGTCCGTGGCAAAATGCAATACGGTTCGGCCTGGTGGTTCCTCGATCAAAAGGATGGAATTGAGGAACAGCTAGATACCTTATCCAACATGGGAATTCTGAGCTGTTTTATCGGTATGTTGACCGACTCCAGAAGCTTTCTTTCTTACCCGAGACATGAGTATTTTCGACGTGTCCTCTGCAACTTGGTAGGCCGGGATATTGAATCCGGAGAACTGCCCAATGATCTGGAGTGGACCGGCAAAATTATTTCTGATATTTGTTATGACAACGCTAAATCATATTTCCAATTTTAATAGTTAAGGGGATTTACGATGAATAAAGTAGTTACTTTTGGGGAAATCATGCTAAGGCTTTCACCGCCCGGGCATTTAAGATTTTCCCAGGCCAACTCGTTTGATGTTGTTTATGGTGGAGGTGAATCAAATGTAGCCTCATCACTGGCCAATTTTGGTGTTCCTGCAGAATTTGTAACTCGTCTACCAGACAATGATATCGGGCACTGTGCACTAGGTGAGCTTCGTAAACGCGGCGTGGATACCGGCAATATTATCTTTGGTGGAGAACGGCTGGGCATCTACTTCCTGGAAACCGGAGCCGTGAGCCGTGGAAGTAAAGTAGTGTACGATCGCGCTCACTCCGCTATCTCGACTATCGAAAAAGGGATGATCGACTGGGAAAAAGTTTTTAAAGACGCACAATGGTTCCACTGGACCGGTATTACTCCGGCAATTTCTCAAGGTGCGGCCGATGCAACAAAAGAAGCAATTGAAGCTGCTAATGAACTGGGAGTAACCGTTTCCACCGATCTTAACTACCGGGCCAAGCTCTGGAACTACGGTAAGGAACCCGGCGATGTAATGCCTGAGCTGGTGGAAGGCTGCGACATAATACTTGGCAACGAGGAGGATGCAGAGAAGCATTTCGGTATCCATCCTGAGCATGTAGATGTGACCAAGGGGGGCACCGTCGAATCGGAAGCCTACCGCACTACCTGCGAACAACTGTATGAACGATTCCCGCGCTCCAAAAAAATTATTACAACCCTGCGTGGATCCATTAGCGCATCTCACAACACATGGTCCGGTGTACTCTATAACGGGGATGAGTTCCTGGATACAGATACCTACGATATAACCCATATTGTAGACCGTGTGGGGGGCGGAGACTCCTTCATGGCGGGCCTGATCTACGGCCTGATCAATTTTGACAGGGACGACCAAAAAGCACTCGATTTTGCTGTAGCCGCTTCTTGCTTAAAACATACCATCTACGGTGATGCCAACCTGGCAACCGTAGAAGAGGTAGAAAAACTGATGGGTGGAGATGCTTCAGGGCGTGTATCCCGGTAAATGTTAAATTCCAAATCCCCGATTACAACCATTTAAATCATTGCTTAACAAGCTGTTGAGTATATTACTTGTTTGTAATTTAAAACTCTAAAATTAATCGAATGGCACGATTTTCCAGAATACAAGTGGCAACCACAATGAAATCCAACGGCCTGGTCCCGCTTTTTTACCACAATGATCTGGAGCTGGGTAAAGAAGTTTTAAAAGCATGTTACAAAGGTGGTGCCAGGATACTTGAATTCACCAACCGGGGCGATTATGCCCACGATATTTTCGGTGAATTGAATAAATTCGCTGCAAAAGAATGCCCTGACTTAATCATGGGTGTTGGTTCAGTTGCAGATGCCGGGACGGCTTCACTTTATATGCAGTTGGGAGCTAATTTTGTTGTATCTGCCATGCTCAAAGAAGATGTGGCTAAAGTATGTAACCGCCGCAAGGTACTCTGGTCGCCTGGTTGCGGCTCATTGACCGAAATATCCAGAGCAGAAGAACTGGGTGCTGAAATTGTAAAAATATTTCCCGGTAGTCAGCTCGGTCCCGGCTTTATCAAGGCAGTAACGGCTCCCTGTCCCTGGACCAGCCTGATGCCCACCGGCGGCGTCAGGGCAACTAAGGAAAACCTCTCGGCCTGGTTTGATGCAGGGGCTGCCTGTGTTGGCATGGGCTCCGACCTGATCACTAAAGAACACCTGAAAAACAGGGACTTCGACGGATTGGAAGAGCATGTCAGAAACACCGTAAAACTTGTCGAATCAATACGTAACAAAGATTGAGTCCTAAAAAAATACTATGAAATTTGAACAAACATGGCGGTGGTATGGATCCTTCGATACTATCAAACTACCGGAAATTAAACAAACGGGTGCAACGGGAATTGTAACGGCTCTGCACCATCTGCCAACAGGTTCTTTGTGGAGCGTTGAAGAGATACAAAAACGCAAAAATGAGATTGAAGATGAGGGGCTAACCTGGTCGGTTGTCGAAAGCATCCAGGTTCACGAAGATATCAAGAAACAGACTGGGAACTACGAGCAGTGGATAGAAAATTACAAGCAATCCATTCGTAATCTTGCCCAGTGTGGCATCGATACCGTTTGCTATAACTTCATGCCGCTGACTGATTGGACCCGTACGAATCTCGACTTTGAAGTGGAAGATGGATCTACGGCTCTTCGCTTTGATAAAACGGCATTTGCTGCTTTTGATCTTTTTATTCTTGAACGGGAGGAAGCACAACCTGAATATTCAGAAGAGCTAAAAAGTAAAGCTAAAGATTACCTAGATTCTCTGGACAAGGAAGAAGTCCGTGAACTTACCGATACTATTCTGCTCGGTATGCCGGGCGACGAAAAGATGACGGTAGAAAAATTTCAGAATTTTCTGGCCGAATATGATGATATTAATGATCAACAACTGCGTAAGCACCTTCATGACTTTCTTAAGGAGATCATACCTGTAGCTGAAAAGCATGGAGTGCGAATGGCCATACACCCGGATGATCCCCCCTTCCCTTTGTTTGGGTTACCCCGAATCGTAAGCACTGAAGTTGATGCCAGAGAAATCATCGAAGTGGTTGATTCGCCCTTTAATGGGCTGACCCTCTGTACAGGCTCATATGGTGCCCGTCCCGATAATGACCTACCCGGAATGATTGAGCGACTCGGTCCTAAAATTAATTTTATCCATCTACGTAGCGTTCAGAGAGAAAAGGACGGTAGTTTTTATGAAGCGAATCATCTGGAGGGTGATGCCGGGATGTTCGATGTAGTGCTGGCCCTGATTAAAGAACAACAACGACGAAAGAACGAAGGCCGAAACGATTTGAACATTCCCATGCGTCCCGATCACGGACACCGCATGCTCGATGATTTTCAGAAGAAATCCTATCCTGGATATTCCGGACTAGGCCGTCTTAGGGGATTGGCAGAACTACGTGGTTTGGAGATGGGAATACGAAATATGCTGGACCGTTCGTAGAAAATAAGAGTTTATTTGCTCGTTGTACTATCAGTTTTTTTTAAATCATGTACAAATCCCTCCATTGAAGATCTTTAGAAATTAAAAGTAGTTTTTCGCTGAATTTACCTCGTCCAGCAAATTTCTAAATAAGAGTAACAGGGCCTTGAAAAATCCACAGGTTTGCAAAGCCCTTGGAAAATAGTTCCGCTTCCTTTCTTCATTTTTTTTCAATTTAAATTTCAAAATTGATTCAGTTTTATGCCTTATCCTCAAATTTGAATTAACCATCAGGTAATGAATTACTCTCAACCGGACATCAATTACGAACAGGAGAAGCAAATAGTTGTATTAATTTAGTGCAGAATTTCTTCCATATTCCTAAAATATAATATGCAAGAATATATAAAACAGTGACTTATACATATTAAAGAAGAATGTAACTCTTAAATATCAGATTCGTAGAGCTATCACTAATATCAGGGCAAAATAGAATTTACATGGGCACTACTTGCATCTTTCTTCTTAATCCTGCCACTCAGGTTGTTAGTTTTAAGCCTTGGTCTCCAACGACATCAAAATCAAAAAATATATTTAACGTGATTGTAGTAAAAAATTATTTATCCCTACTCCTAACTATTGGTGGAATACTATTAATTCAAGGTTGTAATGACGGCCCACCCGGCCAGGGAATGCCAAATTTTAATCCCGGTTCTCAGGCAACCAGTGTTGAAACAATTACTGTATCGTCCAGTGATATTTCCCAGCAAATCAGATCCTTCGGGAATATCCGTGCCCAGGAAATCGTAAATGTCACTCCTCAGGTCTCAAACAGGATCACCCAGATTCATGCTGATCTCGGAGATACCGTTCAGCCAGGCGAAGTATTAGCTAAAATTTACGAAGTTCCTTACCGGGATCAATTC
>JBEPXS010000266.1:0-5243 GCA_041641755.1 Balneolaceae bacterium | reverse complement strand
CGTTGGGTCCCTTACACAAAATTTCACCCTCCTCGCTTGTCAAATCAGTAGGATAATCTTCTCCACTTATCCCGGCTATAATTTTATTGTCTTCCAAACGCTGTATTGCTACTGTAATGCCCCTCAAGACCTGCCCAACCGTGCCCATTTTCTCGTTTCCATAACTATTGGCAGCCATAATGGGTGAGGTTTCAGTGAGGCCGTATCCCTCCAGGATATTGAGTCCAGCGGCCATAAAAAAGTGTCCGATCTCAGCCGGCAATGCAGCACCACCTGAAACAAAAAATCGGATATTGCCACCTGTGCGTTCTTTCAACTTATCAAAAACCAGCTTGTCAGCCACTGGTTTCTGTAGTGCTGTCAATCCGCGCTCCCCGTCGGCATATTTACGACCCACTTCAAGCGCCCAGTCGAATATTTTCTTTTTGACAGCACTTCCCTCTTCAACACTCTTCGTGACAAGGTTGTATATCTTTTCAAAGAGACGGGGTACACTCATTACAATTGTGGGATGTACCTCGGTCATATTTTTTGCTACCGTATCAACGCTCTCGGCGTAGTAGATTTCGCCGCCACCAGCCAGGATCGCATAATAGCCTGCTGTACGCTCAAAGGAATGGCAAAGTGGCAAAAACGAAAGCACCCGGTCGTTATCATCTATATGTATATGCTCATGAGCCGCTTTAACATTACTAACAATATTGCGGTGTGTAAGCATAGCCCCTTTGGGCTTACCGGTAGTACCGGAGGTATAGATCAGGGTAGCCAAATCTTCCGGCTCAATCTGTTTCGCCCGGTTATGAATCTTTTCTTCATATTTGGGATACAGTTTAAATCCTTCATTCATCACTTCTTCAAACAATACTACATAGGGCTCCTCCAACTGGTTTTCCACCCTCGGTTCATCAAAAGCAATAATTTGCCGTATTTCCTCACAATCTTCGAAAACCTGTATAGCCTTTTTGAGTTGTATCCCAGTAGAAACAAAGAAGAGTTCCGCTTCCGAGTCCTGTAAAATGTATTTACACTGATTAGGAGGTAGTGACGTGTACAGAGAAACATTAACGCCTCCAACCAGCTGAATGGCCAAATCTACTACGGCCCACTCATAGCGATTTTCGCTGAGAATCGCTACCCGATCACCCGGCTCAATACCATGATCAACCAGATAAGCTGCCAAAGCATTAACATCTTCGTTGACCTTTTCCCAGGTAATGGCTTCATACTCCCTGTTGGATGACGGCTTACGACCAAAAGCTGTTTTCTCTTCTCCTCCATACTTGTTGGAAAGATTGACAAAAAGCTGGGTCAGTGTTTCAAATGCGACAACTGTAGGCATAAAAGCTGCTTATTTCTTTAGAATGATTTTCCCCTTAAACGCGTACAATTCTTGAATATAACATTCTATAGCGATAATGGTAGAATTATCGTTTTTTGCCCTGACTCCGTGGATACCGCCTATTTCAAGCTAATTTAAAGTGACTGATCTCGCTTTCGTTCCAATTCAAAGAATTTAGAAAGCATTCGTATTTCCTCCTAAAAAGATCTCATTTTTAAAATTTTAGAACCAGGACATATCTATTAGCCAGAAGAGTAGTTGAGTAATTTATAGTATTCAAAATCTTTTCAAATGACCGCTGTTATTCATTATATTGAATCATTAAATCAAGAATAGATCTTTTTATATGGCTCATCCTGCAAAAGAAGAAACAATTGACCTGGTAAAAGAAATTTTCAGCTCTTATTTAAAAGAGCATAACCAACGGCAAACACCTGAGCGGTTTATGGTTCTCGAGGAGATCTACCGCGCCGACGGACACTTTGATGCCGATGATATCTTTTTCAATATGAAAGATTCCGGTAGCAGGGTATCACGTGCTACGGTTTATAACACGCTGGATTTGCTGGTGGAATGTGGGCTTGTACAACGTCAGCAATTCGGTAAAAACCAGTATTTCTATGAGCGAGCTTATGCTTACCAGCAGCACGATCATATCATTTGTAAAGAATGCGGATCAGTGATGGAGTTCTGTGATCCCCGCATCCAGGAAATCAAAAGTATGATGGAGAAAATTCACAACTTCAAAATCGACGGGCATTCCCTCCACTTTTTCGGTGCCTGTGAAGATCCCGACAAATGTGAGCGCAAAAAGGATATCGATCTAAAAAAGGGAAGTACAGTCAACTAGTTCTGAACAACTCTCTTTCCAGTTTGACGCATTCTACTAATTTGATTTAATAAAGACTCCGTACACTGGCCAAGAGACCTGAGGTTTTACTTATCAAGCCGGACTATTTATCCCGAAAAATGTCTACACTTTTCTAAAGAAAGAATTAACTACAATGAAGTCGACAACTGAAGAAATTCGTAAAAGGTTTGACAATGATGTAGAACGATTTTCAAATCTGGATACCGGCCAGGTATCAACCATTGACGCTACGCTCTCTCTTGAACTGATTACAGAAGCTTCCAAACGCATTTGTCCTCATGCTCAAAATTTGCTGGATGTAGGATGTGGTGCAGGTAATTTCACTGTAAAAATGCTCCAAAAACAACCGGGATTAAATTGTACATTGGTCGATTTAAGTCAACCAATGCTTGAAAAAGCCTCACAGCGAGTATCCCGGGAAACAGAAGGTGAAGTTGAGATTATGCAGGGCGATATAAGAGAAGCTGAATTACCAAACAATCACTTTGATATAATATTGGCAGGGGCTGTTCTGCATCATCTTCGGGATGATGACGACTGGAAATTCGTTTTTACCAAACTGTTTAAACTACTCAAAAAGGGTGGCTGTCTGATGATCTCCGATCTGATCACCCAGAATAACCCGAAAGTACACGATTACATCTGGGACAGATATGGTGAATATCTGGAATCGAACGGCGGACCCGAATACAGGCAAAAAGTATTCGAATATATTGAAAAGGAGGATTCTCCGCGGCCACTATTCTACCAGTTGGACCTTATGAAATCGGTCGGTTTCAAATCGGTAGAAGTACTGCACAAAAACCTCTGCTTTGCCGCTTTCGGAGGCATCAAGTAGCAGGTAAACCGGATGCTGATGGTTTAGCTACCAAACCTGTTCTTCCGGTTCCCTTTTTATAATCTTTTTGGTTAGTCCTTCTCCCAACTCCATCTTATTCAAAGGGAAATCTTTAGTAAAGATAGCACCGGTATACTCACCTTCCAGGAACATGGGCGCTCCTTTAGTACTATCCGACAGGGTAACATTTCTCAGGGTAAATTGATAGATGTCATCGCCGATTATTGCGCGTTCTTTTGAGTTGATTTCGACCTTTTCCAGTAAAAGGTTTTTAACCCTTGTAATACGGGCCCCCTCGGTCGCATTCTTAACTTGTATATTACGTAGTGTTATATTTTCCAGCCATTTCTCCGGAAGGCCAACCAAAGAGATGGCAGTGGGCACTCCATCAATCTGCACATTGCGGATATCTATATTGCGAATCAGCGGGGCGGGCCCTGTTGCCCCGGGACCGGTATAAAAAGTATTAAAGTTGATCGCCTGATTTTCTATATCCTTCATCTGAATGTCCTGGATGTAGATATTTTCGATGACATTTCCACGACCTCGTTCAGTCTTAAACCGGATGCCCCTGTCGGTACCCTCAAAATAGGCATCATGTACGTACACATTCTTAATGCCGCCCGAGGTTTCGCTTCCAAAAACGATACCTCCACTGCCGGTGCGTACATCCCGAGCCTCGAAGTTACGTACCACCACATCTTTTGTGGGGATGTTGATCTCCAGCCCCTCTTCATTAAATCCCGATTTCAGAACAACGGCATCATCCCCGGTCTCAAAATGATTATACTCCACCAACACATCCTCGGAAGAATCCAGTACTACGCCGTCACCATTCGGAGCCTCAAGGCTGTTAATGGTAACATTTCGAACGATCGCTTGCTTACAATAGACCAAATGGATATTCCACATCGGGGTATCGTTGAGGGTAACTCCCTCAACCAAAATATTTTCCGATTTCCAGAACACTACAAAATTAGGGCGCATCCCTTCCTGATCGGCTCCCTTGCCAAATTTTCGCTGAGACAGAGGAACCTTCGTAGCTATTGCCCTGGGCGGCGGACCATGCTTTTCAAACCACTCCCACCAGTGCTGTCCGTGGGCATCCAATGTACCCCTGCCTGTAACGGCGACATTTTTAACGTTGTTGGCGTAGATCATCGGAGAGTAGTTCATAGCTTCGACACCTTCATGGCGCTGACGAACCACAGGGAGGTAATCCTGCTTATCAGTACTAAAATGGACTGTGGCCCCTTCGGCAATAAACAGGTTTATATTGCTTTTCAGGTGGATGGGTCCTGTCAGCCAGTTTCCCTTGGGAATGAACACCATGCCCCCACCCTCCTTTGCTACCGTATCGATTACCTTTTGGATCACCTCGGTGTTTTTAAATGTTGAATCCTTCTCCATCGGTATAGCCCCGTGATTCTTTATATTAAGTGCCGTATCAGGAAACGCCGGGCGTTCAATTGCAGGCATCTCGAAAGGAGCATTGATTGGGCGGATCTCCTTGGTTACCTCCTTCTCTTGAGCATAGCCTTCTGTTCCTACAAATACAGCCCCAAATAAAAAAACCAGAAAAAGAACCATGCCCGATAACTGTCTTTTCTGTTTACACTTCGGTCTCGATCTAAACATTTATTCTCCGCTTAACTATGCTATTATTAGCTTTTTCAAGAAACTACTTATTATCCTTAAATCATTTAAGAAAAACGTTGTCGCAATGTTATAGATAATCTCCTGGTAAGACAAATAATTAACCATCGTATTTTTCTTTACAGGTTCTTACATCTGAAAAACCAGTACTTGTTCCCATATAGAGAAATGGGTATTCCTGACAGAAACCAGCTCTATCCGTCAAAAAATACCGACTGCTTGCTTATACAGCAGAATATGAAATTGTATTACATTCCTGTTCCTGCTGCTTATTTTTGAACATAGTTACATTTTGGAATTGGATTGAAACACTTCTCCGGCAAGAAGTTGAGTGTTATGGGTGATAGAGCTTGTAACACCTTCAGTGGAAAGGATGTATACCGACCTGCCAGAACTGGGCCACGTTCGAGTTGTAGAAATTCTATGAGGTGGTACAGATAGAAATCAAACGACAGTAATCCTGAGAAATTTTTTCAAGGACAACTCACTCAATTATGCATTCAATCCACACATGATTATCGATACTCCAATCTTTGAAC
>JBEPXS010000265.1:0-5251 GCA_041641755.1 Balneolaceae bacterium | reverse complement strand
ATTATTCGTCGCGGTAGGAGCCGAAATATTTTGGCTGTGATTTCCTTTACTATCAAAAACCTGCACCCCGATACCCTGCGTCGTAGCAACGTATACATTACCCTTCGAATCGACTGCCATGCCATCGGCACCACTTTCCTGGGCTCCCTCGGGAATATGCAGCTCGGCAAAATTGCGCTTGTTGGTTACGGTTCCATCACTGTTCACATCATAAGCAAGCAGGTGGGAACCCCTCGTGTTGGCGACATAGAGGATAGATCCATCCGTAGACAGGCCCATCCCGTTTGGAAATTCGATGTCATCGATCACGCGAATTACTTCACCCTCAGAATTTACGTAATAGACGGCCGGTGTTTCCTGCATCTTTTCACCGCCGGCGATATATTGAGAATCACTGAAATAGATACCTCCCTTATCATCAACGACAATATCATTAGGACCATCAATCCTGGTTCCATTAAACTCATCAGTAACTACACTAATTACCTCTCCATCAGTGTTAAGCTCAACCACGCGGTGTCCCAACATTTCACAGGCATAGATCGTGCCGTTTCCACTGGCCTGTAGCGTTGTTGTAACCCCGTTGTCCACCCTCAAGGTATCGATTTCCCCAGAGGCAGATTTCCGCATTGTTCTGCTCTGCTCGGGCTGTTCAAAGTTATTGTTGGTGAAATAATAGCTGCCATCCATGTACAAGGGAGAACCCGCGGTATCGAAGTTATAGTCACCGGTTACAGAGATTAATTGTGCTCCTTCAGCCACTACAGCACTTGTTTCCCTGGTCTGCTGTTGGGTTTCTTCTGAAGATTTCTTCCCGCATCCTGTAACTACGAGCAATAACACCATCATTAGGCCAAACAAACTGTTTAAATATTTCATCATCTTTTTCCTGTTTTCTTAATATTGAATATTCCCATTAATCTTACTATTCATTTATTTCTTGATCCGGCAATGCAAAAGCTACGTAATAATCACCGGGTTTTGTACCACGGCCACCCCCAGCCGCAATAACGATGTACTGTTTTCCTCCCGACAGGTAGGTTGCGGGTGTAGCAAAACCACCCGTTGGCAGCGTAGTTTCCCAGAGTAATACTCCGGTCTCCTTGTCAAAAGCGCGAAACTTGTGATCCCGGGTGGCTCCAATAAATACCAGTCCACCGCCCGTAACTATAGGTCCGCCCCAGCTTTCCATCCCGGTCGGAGAAATATCTTTATCAGCAAGTTCAGGATGTGTTCCCAGTGGAATCCTCCATTTGATCTCCCCACTATTCAGGCTAACTGCGTTTAGTGTTCCCCAAGGCGGTTTAATGGCGGGGAATCCATTGGGACCTTCGAGACGTCTATATGCGGTCATGTTTATAAAACGCCCCCCCTCATTGTCTTCTTTATCTATATTTTGTTTAGATTCTTCGACAGTCCCCTCTTTTTCATTATATAAATAAGCGATGATGGCGTCTTTCTGCACTTCTGTGATGTTGGTGAACGCCGGCATGCGTCCGCCTCCTTTCTCAATAATATTAAGTACCTCTTCTTTTGTAAGCCGGTCCTGAACATTTGTAAGCGCAGGATAGGTCGGGTGTATCCCCTCCCGGTTGGTCCCGTGACAGTTAGCGCAACTGCGTTGGTAAAATGCTTTTCCACTTTCATACAGACTTCCGCTGGCCTGGACTTCCCGCTCTACCCTTTGTAAAGATATCAGTTCCGGTCCTTCATTGGCATTTACGTAAAGCATCCCCGTTTTCGGATCTTGAGCCGCACCGCCCCAACTGGCCCCACTCTGAGTGCTTGGAAAATAAAGAGTACCGCGTGGATCAGCCGGCGTAAAAAGGCCGTCTGCACGGTATTTATCAAAAAGTGCCCGTGCAGAATCACGGGCTTCGGCGGTTAAAGTGGGAATTTCATTACGGGTGAAATTTTGTCTTATAAAAGGTTCCGGTGCCACTGGATGGGGCTGAGTTGGCCAGGCATTCTCACCTTCAAAATTCGATTGCGGAACAGGTCGCTCTTCGATATCAAACAACGGCTCACCAGTTTCCCGGTTAAAGACAAAAGTGAATCCCGTTTTAGTTATCTGGGCCACGGCATCAATTTTCTTGCCGTTTCGTTCAACGGTCAACAGGTTTGGGGGAGCGGGGAGATCGTAATCCCACAGATCGTGGTGCACGGTCTGGTAGTGCCAGATATACTCACCGTTGGAGGCATCCAGTGCCACCAACGAGTTTCCGAATAAATTCTTACCGGGTCGGTCACCACCATAAAAGTCATATGTGGGTGATCCAAGTGGGACGAATACCATGCCGCGTTCGGGATCCAGGCTCATCCCCGCCCAGTTGTTAACGCCTCCTTTGACAATTTCCTGACTTCCCTGAACCTGTTCCCAGGTGTCATACCCAAAATCCCCGGGTTGTGGAATCGTATGAAAAATCCATTCCTGGTTGCCAGTACGCACATTATATGCCCGAATATGGCCGGGAGCTGAATTATAGCCCTCTCCCACGGCTGAACCCATTATGATCAGGTCCTGATAGATAATGCCCGGAGAGGGCGATTTGACCGAAACAGTGCTTGGATCGCGCCCAAGACCTTCATTGAGATTCACGCGACCGCCGTCACCAAACTCCTTTACCAGCTCCCCGGTTCCTGCATTTAACGCAAACAGGTAAGTACCAGCCGAAAAAAATATCCTTTTGTCTGAGCCTTCCTTCCAATAAGTGACTCCTCGCATGTATCCGCGGGGAGGATCCTCGGGAAACGGTTGGTACATCCACAGCTCTTTGCCGGTCTCGGCATCTAACGCAAAGACATTGAGTCGAGGTGTGCCTCCATAAAGTACACCGTCAACAATAATTGGATTGGTCTCCATGGTTGAATAACCGTCCTCTTCCAGATCTCCGGATCGGTAAGTCCAGGCAACCTCCAGTTGGTCTACATTCTGCTTGTTGATCTGATCGAGCTCAGAATAACTCGAACTGTAGTTGTCAGCTTTGTATACCTTCCAGTCATGAGACTCAGACTGGGGCCGGCAACTGATAAAGAGCAGCGTCAGCATCCATAGACCCATCATATAAGTAAATTTGAATATCTTCACATCCTTCATAGTCATACCGATAGAGGAATTAACAGGATTAAAGTTTTTCATGGAAATTTTATGATCTCTGCATAAAGCGGAATAGACGCCGCCCGTGTTAATTAATGGTTCTGATTCATATTACTGAGTAGCTGCTTGCAACGTAACAGGGCGCGTATAGTATGGTAGTTACCCTTCCAGATAGTGGCCTTGGGATCTTCCCTGACCTGGGGATCCTCATCTAAACCTCTTTCGTACCAGCCCCCGTATTGTGGATCCAGCAGGTAATTCTTTATGTAATTCCACTGCTTTGCAAACAGATCGAAGTAATCGTAATTGGGATCATCAGGAAAATGCTCCGCCATAATCAAAAGGGAGTGCAGGGCTTCAGCCTGGGCCCACCACACTTTGGATGAGTCGGTCACTGTAAGTTCTTCGTCTCCTTCAAAGTAATAACCTCGATCATAGAATCCACCTTCTTCCGCATCCCATGCGTTATCGATGGTATGATCAACCATCTTTTTGGCGTGGGTTAGTACTGAGTCCTCACTGAAATTTAGTGCATGGGCTGCTTCAAGCAACAGGAAGGCAGTCTCTATATCGTGACCAAAAGTAACATGATCGGTTCCCAGGTGCTGCTCTTGTACGGCCCGGGAAGAATCCTTGTACACGATAGGGGTCCAATCCCGCTTAAAATACAGATTCATATATCCCTTACCGGTCGTAAAAGTATCCCGAACAACGGTAAACATTTCGTACAGTCGGCTCCGGACAGTATCGTCAGGCCATACCTGGTAGAGTTCGGCCAGAGCTTCCAGTATGTGGATCCCGCTGTTGTAATCTTTGGGACGAGCGCTTCTGTAGCCCTCGGGTTGATAATACTCTCCTTCTCGCGTCAGGCTGTTGAAGTATCCACCATGTTCGGGATCGTATGAACCTTCATCAAGCCAGTGAAAAGCTTGTTTAGCCAGTCCCAATGCCGCTGTATCGCCAGTAGCCTGATAGTAGGAGGCCAGTCCGTAGATGCCAAAGGCATTGCCATATAATCCTTTTTGGATGACATCATCTTCTTCAGTCAGTACTCTGCCTTCACGACTGACCGTCGTATAAAAACCCCCGTATTCGTCATCCCACATGGTGCTCCGCAAAAAATCAAATCCATGGCGACCATGTTTTGCAAAATTTTTTCTGGACGAATCCCGGTAGGCCACTTTTGAAGCGGTCCACGTATGACGGGCCTGGGTGACTATCATTTTATTTTGAGTACCGATCGGCTTCCAGTCATAGGAATATCGGCTCAAAAACCCCCCATACTCATTGTCAACGGTACGAGGATACCAAAGAGCATATTGGTCCACGAGAACACTGTCGATCTCTGATAGAATCTCCTCTCTTTGCCGATCAATACTTGAATATGGGTCACTCTGGCAGCTTATAAATAAAAAAGAGGTGATTAGGAAGCAGAGTATACTGTAGGTAACTTTCCTCAATTTTTTTAAAAAATACATAATATCCATCCCTATAAATTAGATATGTAGTTAAAACAACCAGCCCACGAGGCTCCATTAGCCGTCCCTTTTTTATTCTTTTTAGAGGCCTTTGAAATACCTCCGGTCAACTCCAGAGACGATCCCAGGAACGTTGCTCATCCCATTCAGGAGTCGGTTCAAAGAAACCAAGTTCTTCATCCATATGCTCTTTGACCACTTCTTCATTCAGTTCAACACCAATACCCGGTTTCTCCGGTACTTTGACGAAGCCATTCTGAACGATCGGCTTTTCAACTCCTGTTACCAGGTCATCGTACCAGGGCGTATCTACAAAATGGTGCTCCAGCCACAGAAAGTTTTCTGTTGCGGCAGCGGCGTGTACGCATCCCATAAAAGAAACTGGTGATGAGGCGTGATGCATCTGCATCGGTATGCCGTGCTTCTGAGCGTAGTCTCCAATTTTTTTGGTCTCCAGCAATCCACCGGCACCTACCGGATCGGGATGCACAATATTCACTGCCTGTTTATCTATTAGATCTTTAAAACCACCTTCCAGCATATAAATATCTTCGCCCGTAAGAGTGGGGGTGGTAGACGATTCCGTAATTTCTTTCCACTTATTGGTATACTGCCAGGGGATCAGATCTTCCATATATGCCAGGTTATACGGTTCGGCTGCGCGAGCCAGCTTAAT
>JBEPXS010000264.1:0-5279 GCA_041641755.1 Balneolaceae bacterium | reverse complement strand
TGCGTCAGCCCAGGTAGCTACAATCAAAGTGGACACCCTGAGACAGATCGGGGAAATTGATCGCAATATCTACGGTGTTTTTATGGAACCGATCCGAACTACGATGGACGGCCTGCTTTACGATCCGGATCACCCCCTGGCTAATGAAGACGGATTCCGAACAGATTATATTGAAGCCGCTAAAGACCTGGAGCTTACCAACATGCGCTGGCCGGGTGGTAACTATACGGCAACCTATCACTGGAAAGACGGAATCGGCCCGCAGGATGAACGACCGGTTCGAAGGGAGCTGGCCTGGGGCGTGCTCGATAGCAACCGGGTGGGCACCGATGAATGGATCGCACTCAGCCGGGCTATGGGAGTAGAAAATTCCATCTGCATCAATGGTGGAACAGGAACCCTCAGGGAAGCCAAACAGTGGATTGAGTATGTAAACTCCCCAACCGGTTCCCACTGGGCTGATTTAAGGGCGAAATATGGTCACCCGGAACCGTACGATGTAAAATACTGGCATCTTGGCAATGAGGTGGATGGGGGGCCCTGGCAGGCCGTTTCGTCAACTTCCAAGGAGTATGTAACCTTTGCCAAGGATGCGGCTAATCTCATGTACTTTGTGAACAGAGATTGTGATACCTGCACACAGCCAACCTTTCTTGCCATGGGGTCTTCATGGATCTATCACGATGGCAGAGAGGGAAATTGGGAACAGTGGAACCGGGATGTCATCAACGGTCTGATTACCCAACAGAATGTTAACTACATCGCTATTCACCGCTACTGGGGTTCGGCAATTACCGAAGATGTCGGAGAAAGCCGGTCGCCAAACGTCTTTTTGGGGGACTGGGAAAGGCACCTAAACGACTACATCTCAACCACAAAAAGACAGATTGAAATAGCAAAGGTAGAACACAATGTTCGCAATAAGCCATTTCACATTGGATTTACTGAATGGTCACCGAGAACGAACACACACATGTCTACCCTGGCAGGGGCCCTCCACTTCAACCTTTTTCTGCGCCATGCTGATGCCGTAAAAAGAGCCAATTTTACCTTGTATACCAGTCTTCTCGGTCGCAATGAACAAGGAGAAACGTATAAAACGCCGTTCTATCACATGTTCAAATCGTTTTCTACGAATGCCCATGGGAAATCACTGGATACCTATGTTGAAAGCGGTACATTCGATGGAAAGTTATACAAAGACATATCCTATCTGGATGTATCCTCATCCTATTCCTTCGAAGGGAAACAGCTGATTATTAACGTAGTGAACCGAAATATGGATGACGCTGTCACAACAGCAATCATCAGTTATACGGGTGAATTTGCGGGCGATGCAACGGTAAGTGTCATTAACAGTGATGAGGTGAATGCCAACTACTCATTTGAAAGCAGAGATCAATATAGTCCCGAAACTTCAACGGTAAGTACGGATGGTGAATCTTTCGAGTATTCATTTGAACCTCACTCCTTCACGCAAATAAGGGTGGAATTAGAATAGTTTACTCAAAGAATATCCTTTCAATTCGATCTCGTTCTGCAGGAAACCGGGACCTTCGGGAGGCGTGCATACTCTAGCCCAACTCTCTTCAGATACTCGATTGTAATAGCCCGCCAAATTTTGTATTTCTAGTTATCCTCTCATTAAATATACGGGCCTATGACTGCTTCATCTCTTTTCCAACGAATTGTCACGTGTTTCGCTTTGGCAGGTTTGCTACTTATCGCTTCCGTCTGTTCTTCATCTGGTCCAAAAGGTGATATACAGGTTTTTAAAGGGGCAACACTCTTTGATGGTACCGGATCAGAGCCAATCCAAAATAGTGTGATTGTTATAAAAGATGATATAATCGATTGTGTGGGAACGGAGCCGGATTGCTCCATTCCGGCTGATGCGGAGGTTAACGATATTTCCGGAAAATATATCACTCCGGGACTGGTCGATGCCCACGTGCACTTTTTCCAGACTGCTTTTTTTGACAGCCGCCCCGATGCGTTGGATCTCAGGGATAACCTACCCGTTTATGGAAGTCGTCGCCTATCAAAAGCTGAATCCCCAGCGGTACTACAATGCCTACCTGTGCTCCGGCATCACAGGGGTGTACGATGTGGGAGGAGCCACCTGGTCGATCGACTTCCAGCAGTCCGCTGAAGCCGATCCGTCGGCACCGCACGTGGCCGCCGCCGGACCTCTTATCACCCCGTCAACACTGGACCTGTTTAACACTCCCACCGACAAGATCCTCGTCAACCTTGATTCAGGAGAGACCGGACGCAAAACCGTTCAGTATCTGTCGGCTTTGGGTTCTACGGGAATCAAGTTGTGGCAGCTGCGACCCGACGATGAGGTGTTTATGAAACGAGTTAAAGCAGTGGCAGAAGAGGCTGAAGAGCATGATAACAAGTTGATCGTTCATGCCACCACACTTGATCAGGCCAAAGCGGCGGTGCGGACCGGGGCACAGTTGCTGGTCCACAGCGTAATGGACACGGTGATAGATGATACGTTCCTTTCCATGACCGAAAAGCAGGGTACTATTTATACACCTACACTGGTCGTGAGCAGTGGCTACATGTTGGCCTACCGAACCACGGCGGGTATTGAATCCTATCCATTCGATGATCCCAACGGGTGTGTGGCTAAAAAGACCAAGGAGCGGTTAAACAACGCTTCACAGTTCAAAGATCATTCTCGGTTTACTGAATCCTTTATGAATCGACTGCAATCCTTCGATCCCGACAGCGACCGGGTCAGCCATACAATGCTAACCAATCTGAAAAAAGTATATGATGCCGGCATCCCCATCGCCGTAGGTACTGATGCCGGCAACCCGGGTACGCTGCATGGGCCGTCGATCTACCAGGAGATGGAGCAGATGCAGCGGGCCGGTATCCCTGCTGAAGACCTGATAGTGATGGCTACCCGAAACGGCGCGCAGGCGATGGAGCGGCTTGAGGATTTTGGGACGTTGGAAGCAGGCAAACTGGCCAACCTGGTTATCCTGGAGGAAGATCCATCAGCCGATATTTCAAATATGCGCTCGATAACACATACGATGATTAAAGGCCAGATTATGCAGGTTGATAAGATTGTAGAATAAATTAAGATCTGCTGGATTCAGAAATGAAACCGATAAGCTGAAGGACTTTATTCTATTCCATAAGAAAAAGCCAGAATCCTGAATCAAATTATCCAGAATTCTGGCTTATGTATTCTAAACTTCAAATCGTTTTAGTATCAACAGAGAGCTTTGAAAAACAACGGTTTTACAAAATCCTCTCAACCGTTAATTGCCGCCGTCATCAGAACCTGAGCCGGAACTGCCGTTTCCGCCGCTCTGTCCCTGAGTGTTATCACCCTGACCTTGTTGGGGGAGTTCAGGTACTGCGGAAGGTGTTTGAGAAGGATTGTTCATGTTATTGTCCTGCACCGGTTGCTCAACACCGCTCTGCTGAACAGCACTTTCCGTCGGCTGCCCGCTGTCGATAGCAAAGTTGGCTAAGATAGACAGTACTAGTAAAGCTCCGGCCAGGATAGCCGTCGATTTTGAGAGCAGGTCGGCTGCACGTCGTGCACCGAGGCCTCCGCCTCCGGCCATTCCACCGGCAATACCTCCACCGGAAAGCCCTTGCCCCTGTCCGGGTTGCAGCAGTACAACAATGGTTAGCAGTACGCTGATGATAACAATAAGTGTAATTATGATCGTATAAAGCATAGTATATTCTTTCTTAATTCAGAACCGTAAAGTTAGGCAAAATCCATTTCTATAACAATGAATATGTGAACTAAAATTTTGAATTCAGCCAAATTGTAATTTATTGTACTTTGAGTGAAGAAATTTAACCTTTGATTTTTCTGCTGATGACTTTCCAGGAACTTTTGGAACGTTTTACTTCGACAATTGATATCTCGTCTGGCATCACCTCTCAGGTTATCGAGTCGGTTGCTGTTATATTCATCTTATGGCTGATTCGTTTTATTGTTATTCGTATAGTCAACAGCAAGGTGAAGGATACCGCTATTCAGTACAAGTGGCGAAAGAACCTTACTTATTTTATCGTTTTTATCGGGGCTTTTATTGTAGGTCGGATCTGGTTTGAGGGATTGCAGTCGGTAGCTACGTTTTTAGGTCTGCTTTCCGCGGGTCTTGCCATTGCGCTGCGCGACCCTGTTACCGATTTTGCAGGATGGATCTTTATCCTCTGGCGTCGTCCGTTTGATGTAGGTGATCGCATCCAGATCGGGGAGATCAAGGGTGATGTGGTGGATACACGCGTTTTCAAATTCACGATACTGGAGATCGGCAACTGGGTGGGAGCAGACCAGAGTACCGGGCGCGTTATTCATGTTCCGAATCATAAGATATTTACGGAATCGCTTGCCAATTACACCAGTGATTTTGAGTTTATCTGGAACGAGCTTGAGGTGCTGGTGACATTTGAGAGCGATTGGAAAAAAGCCAAAGAGATCCTGCAACAGATCGCTGATAAACATCTGCAGGATTCCGTGGAGGATGCTGAACGCCAGGTTAAACGGGCAACCAAATCATACCTGATCCACTACCGGTATTTAACGCCTATCGTCTACACTGATGTGAAGGATAGCGGTATCAATCTTACCATCCGTCATCTTTCGAATCCACGCAGCAGGCGTAGTCTCGGTCAATCGATCTGGGAGGATATCCTCGAGGCTTTCAACAAGGAAGAGGATATAGATTTGGCATACCCAACCATGCGCATTTACAAGCAGGGAGAATGATATGAGAATTAGGAATTAAAAATTAAGAGTCACTGTTGTTCGGTGAAAGATTTTTTAGGTTGCCCTACTTCTAATTCCTGCTGTTCATTTTTTCAGCGATGTTAAAATAAACGAAAAAATCGCTGGCCTTGGTAAACTTGACCTGAAGGACTCAGCGGGAAGCTAAAAAAATCACAGATTTTTTCTTCACGCTCCCTTTCGGGTGGTCAGCTTTATCAAGGCTGGATGTCGGAGGCAGGTTTTATTGTATGAAGCCTGTTTATATAGCGATCTTATTGAATGGATTTCCATAAACGCCAGGTAATGAACTTAAATGCAGTTTTTTGACGATATGATTAATTCCCCGGACACTACTGATTGAGAATGAAGAATTAGGTAACAGGTTGGGAGGGAGTGGTACTCCCGAAAAGCCAGGCAACAATCCATAATATATGATACGAAATATGTGACCCCGTGATGGCTAACTTTTAAAAGGATAACTACTTATAAGCACAAACCACGAGTTACGCGTCAAGCGTAT
>JBEPXS010000263.1:0-5285 GCA_041641755.1 Balneolaceae bacterium | reverse complement strand
GAATACGCCACCAGCCCGGAAGATTTTGTCCGAGATCAAACAGATAGATCCCTGAATCCGGCTGCGTTCGCTCCACAGGTTCAATGGTCTGTGTTACCCTAATCGGAGGCATCGTTTGGGAGTCGAGCATGATACCGGGCTTCTCAACAACCTCAACCTGCTTCCATGAGTTATTATCAAATTCAACCGTATTCCATCCCTCCTGTTCCTGTCGCGCGTCATAATCTTCTCCGCCGTAAACGCTGCTATATGTAATCGGGCTGGAAGCGGCAGTCCAGGATTCACCGGTTGTCACCACTGTTTCCGAACCATCGGTGAAACGGATATGAAGCTGACCGATTCCCATTGGTTTGCCAAAGTTGTTGTCCATGCCGTACCATGCCCAGCGGGCTTCCCTTCGTTTGAGTCGCCACGCCCCCTCACCAAGCCACAAACCCCAGGCATTTTGCCCTGAATTCAGCTGGTCGCTCACCTCGTACGTTTCGTAGAGTATGCGATCGTTATAATCGGTAATCGCCGGATCCAGTACATGATCGCCCACTTTCTCCCCATTTAGGTAAACCTCGTAGTATCCCACACCGGTTACATACAGCTTTGCAGAAGCGATCTCTTTATCGATGGAAAACTCGTTTCTCAACAAGGGTGAAACTACCGCCGAATCGGGGTGGGTAATCCACTTCGCCTGCCATTCATTTGGGTTGAGCAGTCCCACTTGAAATGAATGTAATCGGCTCCAGGTGCTTGCTTCATCATCACCATTCCAGGTGCGGACACTCCAAAAATACGTCTCCCCGCTTTCCAGGGTTTCGCCATCATACTCTATATTTACTGTTTCCGAAGAGGATATTTTCCCGGTATCCCAAGCTGATCCCGCTCCATCCTGAACCTCTTCTCGATCCTTAGAAACAACGATATGATACGCCGTTTGCTTTGCTCCCCTGCGCTCGTCATTAAGTATCCAGGAAAAACGAGGCTTTTCCACATCAAGTCCTGCCGGATTAGTGAGATACTCCACCGTAAGATCAACTGGAGCCTGCTGACTTGACTGTTGGCAAGAAACCATGACCAATACCAGCAGTAACAGAATCCCTATTTTAGTTGTTGACACGATATTAAGATCTGTTTTATGAGGTATTTTCATGGTATACTTTCTCAAATAGGTTGTAAGGCATCGCTAACTGATGTCCCATAATTCCTTAATAACTATTGTAGGGATTCCTGCCTACTGCATTTTCCGAATATTTTCCCACTTAACATTCCACTTTCCATTATCCGGGAAGCCCGGTGTTTGAATATCGGGGCCGTTTTCCCACCCGGCGGCCATCAGTGCCACTGCGGACAGTAAAGCGCCATTCCCCGGTAAGTATAATCGCAGGCGCTTATCCTGGTAATTGTGTCCATTCTTCAGATAGGTGTTCTTTTGAACATCCATAAAAAGAGCGTCCACCGCTTTTTCCGGCATACCCAGCTTGGTAACGGCCATCGCCATCATCGGGTAATCCCATCCCCAGGTACTGGGCCAGTCCCAGTCATTGAAGATCTCATTGTATGTTCGCTTCATTACCTCTTTGTCTACAATCGCATCAGAGGGCAACAATCCATAAGTGCCCACTACAATAGGATGATCGTGCCGATAATGGTCATCGGTGTATGCGTTGGGGGAGTTGCGGTCGGGCAGGTATAGCCCATTCTTGACTGCAAGCGGTGCCAGCTTATCAATGACCTGCTGCCATTTTTTGTCGATCGATAATCCCAGTCGTTTTCGCCATTCCTGCGCCACCGACAATCCGTAGTGCCAGTAGGCAACCTCAAATGGTGGATCACGGGTCGTCTCTTTTTCAAAAAGCTCCTGTGCCGGAATCAACGGTGGATTTAGGTGATAATAGCCATCACTTTCATCAAGTGTGGCAAAAGAGGCCATAAACTCGGCCGTCTCAAACACACGCTCTTTATAGTTTTCAAGTATTTTTTTAGAGGGATTCTGCCGATACAGCTCTTCGGCGTAATAGATTATATGCGGTTGTTGCCACACCAGGAACTCTCCCACATCAGAGGGCCCTTTTCGTCCGTTGGGACCGGTCATCTTTTGCCAGCGAACGCCGCCATAGCCCTGCCACCGGGCGGTCTTTTTTGCTTTTGGAAGAACTTTACTATACCAATCCAGGCTTTTCTCAAGCTGATCGGCCCGGTTCCAGAGCGCAAAATGAACGCCGTGCCACCAGTGCATTTCCAGGTGAAATTTACCGTACCAGCTGTTCATCGTCAGCCCGGTCTCCTGCGGCGGGAGGTCACCAGCACACTGAATTTTAGTCAGATACTGCGACAACACCACACGCCGCTCCAGCTCATGGGCCCTGGGGTCGGAAGAGCCAGAAAAGTCGATCGCCCCTCCGGTGGACCAGAACTCTTCCCAATGATTAATGCTGTTTTGCTTTGTACTTACAAAGTTAGTTGCAGGCTCTTCAGGCTTTTCATTACTGAATAACACGCTGAATGAAAATGTATCCCCATCTGCTGCCGGAGTGAGTTGATAGTGATGTTTTCCGGGATTGGTGACCTGCGCTGATGACTCCCAGTTTACATCTACAAAGTATTCGGTTTTATCCAGCGTTCGTTGAAACAGGACGCCATTTTCGGATTCTGAAGTCGTTGTGGTATGTTTTTTGGGGCTATTCCAATCGTAACCGGGGCACACATGGCAGTCATTGCCGTACGGGAATCGCATTTTCACGCGAAGTCGCTCCTGCGAAATCAAGGGGGATTCAATGCGAACTGAAATCTGGTCCCTGGATTGATGGCCGAACACCGCCACATGCACCGGCTCCCCTTCGAATGTAAATCGGCTGTCGATCTCCCCGGTCCAAAGATTCAGCTCTTGGTCGACATTTTTGATATCCTCAACGGAAGCTTCCTCTCCGTTTCCCTTTACCAAAACCAATCCGACTATCCCCAGGTGCAGGCGGTGTGGATTGGTTCGCAGCCAGTGCGTGGCCGATGCTTGCCGACCACTGTCATGCTGGGTGGCATATGGCACTTCCCGTCCACTGGCAATTGTAAATCTCTCCGCAACATCCTCGATAGTGTAATTTCCGGTATTGGGAAAACTGTGCCAGCCCCACTCTGATTGGGTACCCAGTGAAATTCCTTTTTCATAATGTTCGGGAAAAGTTTGCAGTCCCGTGGCATCGACCGTGTAGGCAAACGACCCGTTACCTACAGACAGCGACGCCATTGTATCAACTTCATTAATCTGAACGTTGTGGCGATTAACGAGATCAAATCGATCAATCGATTCCTGGCTCCATATGTTATTACTGATGCCCGAAAGTATGATTATAGCAAACGTCAGAAAAAAGGATGTTGATATATGATTCTTTTTTGTCATCGGGATACCGATCATAGTAACAATGTTTGATGTAAGCTTGGATTAGCAATATTTACAGCAGAAGTTATCGATACCATTCTAATATAAATCTTACACAATTTCACTCCTGCCCGAAAAAACACCACTTCCAAAACAATCTTCTTGCTTTCAGCTCAAAAATAACTAATTTAGTTAACTGCATTTTATTCATGGGAATGTCCGATTATGTACCTATCTAAAGGACCAATATTTTGGGGTTTTATTACTTGTTTGGCTATCCTTTTTACAACCTGCCGGGATAGTGGAACTGGAGCAGTTGTTGAAAAAGCCGAATTTAAAATAGAGGCTGTAAGCCCAATCCAGGGAAAGTTCGGCACAGAAATAATTATATCAGGGTATGGGTTCAGTGAGACCCCTTCAGAAAACAGCATCACTATTAACGGGGTATCTGCTGATGTCCGGTCCGCAACAACCCGATTCCTTAAAACAGTTATCCCCAAAGGTGCCGGTACAGGCCCGGTAAAAGTTCAGGTTTATGGAAAAACCGCTTCGGGTCCTTCCTTCATATATAAACCAACAATCCACGTTTCTACACTTGCAGGATCTGGTGAATTGGGATTCCGGGATGGAGAAGGAGCACAAGCTCGCTTCAACTATCCTGTTGGACTTGAGCTTACCAAAACCGGAGATTTAATAGTCGTTGACTACTGGAATCACAGCATCAGGGCAATAAGTCCTGATGGATGGGTAAGCACTATTGCTGGTGACGGCCAAACAGGTATTAGAGATGGAGAAGGGACGGACGCTCGTTTTTTCCGTCCTATTGATGTTGAAATTGCGAGTGACGGGAGCCTCTTAATTTCTGATTTTGGGAACCACCGGATTCGTCATATTAATCCTTCAGGTTTCGTAACTACACTTGCAGGAACTACCGAAGGATACAACGACGGCCTACCCAATGTTGCTCAATTTAGTTTCCCTGCGGGAATTGCGGTAACCGAGGATGATGTATTGTATGTTAGTGATTCGGGAAACAACCGGATACGCCGCATCACCACTGAGGGCAAGGTAAGTACATATGCTGGTTCAGGAGAGTTCGGTTTTGAGAACGGGTATGGTCAAATGGCAGCATTTCGTTTCCCGTTCGGTATGGATGTAGGAAATAATGAGCGAATTTTCGTTGCAGATTATGGAAATAACAGTATCAGGTTGATCAGTTCGGATGATTTTGTGAGCACCTTCTCAGGAAATGGAGAGGCAGGCTATCAGGATGATGAAAATGACGAGGCTCAATTCAATGCCCCCTATGATGTAACGGTGGATAAAAATAACAGAATCTATGTAGCGGATTTTTATAACCATCGCATCCGCCGGATCTCACCCAAGAGAGAAGTTATCAATATTGCCGGTACTGGAGAACCCGGTCTGGTTAACGGTGATGAAACTCAAGCACGTTTCAATGGTCCTATAGGTCTGGCGCTGAATGATCAGGGAACTGTATTGTATGTGGCAGATCATCATAACCAGGTAATACGGAAAATCACTATAGAATAAGCTCTTTGAGAAGATTTGGGCTGGCATCTTGCAACCCACCACAAGATGCGGACTTAAACCCGAAGTATAAGGTGTTCATTTTTTCGGTGAGGAAAAAACGAACCAAAAAACTCACCAGAAAATCCCAGATGTTCCTGGGTTCAACCTTTATTAAGAATGTGCTTATCTACATTTATTGCCTCCCTGAACATCTGTAGCACGGATTTTCTGGGCTTGGGGGACCGCCAAGAAGAACCGGATGCCCCCGGCCTTCGGATTTGTGAGCCGCCGCGGGCAAACGGAGTGCAGGCGTAAAGAAAGAACCCCTGCAGATGATTCCAGGGACGTTCATAACTGCTGAAAACCTCCAATTCCTGGAAGGATCCAT
>JBEPXS010000262.1:0-5288 GCA_041641755.1 Balneolaceae bacterium | reverse complement strand
GGAATGGAGTCATTGAAATTATTACGAAAGAAAGTGAATAGTTTGGCTTCCAAGAGTGCCTGAAAATTTTACTTAACAACTGTTAGCTTCTCTTCAGAGGGCTTTGCAAAACCAACTGTCATTGCGAATAAAATGAAGCAATCTCCCAAAAGGGAGATTGCTTCTCCCGAAAGCTTGCGGGAAATGACAAGCTGGTAAAAAGAAGGTTCTGCAAAGTCCCCTCTTCAGTTGCCAAGTATGTATACGTGTAGTTTATGGACGGCAAAATGGCACTATAATGTCATTTTAATACAATTCTTTTCTCACCTGGCAGTACAAATGGCATAACAACAATATTGTGTCATTATTTCAAAATATAGGATTGGCAACTAGAGTAAAAATTCAGGAGCCTTAAAATACAATTAAGGAACACTCAGCTTAATAAGTGTAGTATTAACACTTCATGAAAATACTAATAACGGGGAATTCTATTTCTTTGTCCAAAAGTGTGATGGAAATACTTTACAGTTACATATTTCAAAGTTAAAGCTGAGTTGTGAGAATATAGGTGTAACCTTTTGAAGTTTGGCGATACGGGTACACTGTCGCCCCTGCTGGCAGAACATAATGATAAAAAAAGGGGAATTGAAAGATGTCAGAATAGATACTCTCTAATCCATTGTACTGCCGGGACATGCATTGTTTCAAAGATATACGAATAGGTTAACTAACAACCCAATAGTACAATGGACCAACACTTTTAAAATACGTTAACATCAAAAACAGGAGTCGAATGTATGAAAGGGGGGATTGTAAAATAGAATTCAATCGGTACACACATCAGTAAAAAAGCTTTAATACCACTTTTGGTGAATATACTGCCAAAAGGGAATAAACGCTTTTCAACATATAAAAACTTTAATCTAACATAGCAAAGACTAGGGGATAAAAGTAGTAATGTCTGAGTTTTCCGGAAAAGGATACTAATCAATAATTTAAATGAGGATTGTTATGAGAATCTATCTACAAACTGCAAGTAAACTGTTGTTTATACTGCCGTTACTTTTGTTATGGCACAGCAACGGCTTTGCTCAGCATACAGTTACCGGTACGGTAATTGATGCAGAAGATCAGGAACCGCTTGCTGGTGTCAATATCATTATCAGGGGTACAACCCAGGGTACAAGCACCAATCAAGACGGGGCATATGAGATAAACGTTCCATCGGAGTCTGATACGTTGATGGTATCGTTTGTCGGGTATGAAACACGGACTATTCCGATTAATGGGCGGTCTGAAATCGATATTGAACTGACCTCTCAACAAGTTGTTGGAGAGGAATTGGTGGTCGTTGGGTATGGTACGCAACGCCGCGAAGAGGTCACGAGTGCCGTTTCCAGCGTGAGTTCAGAAGAGTTTATCCAAGCTTCTCCAAAAGATGCTGCCTCCCTGATAAAGGGAAAAATAGCAGGCCTTAATATTTCTGAACCAAGTGGAAATCCCGTTTCAGGAACGGAAATAAAATTACGAGGCACTACCACATTGAATGCCTCTTCTGAGCCCTTAATTTTAATCGATGGGGTACCAGGTGACCTTAATACGGTGGCTCCTGAAAATATAGAATCTATAGATGTGTTGAAGGATGGATCTGCTGCAGCTATATATGGTTCCCGCGGTTCGAATGGTGTAATTCTGATAACAACAAAGAGACATGGTGCAAACCAACCGACCACTCTCAGGTACCAGGGATATGTTGATGTTCAGCAGATAACAAAAATGCCTGGGTTTCTAGATGCCGAGGGGGTACGCAGTATGAATGAGCAATTCGGCCCGGACGGTTCGGGTGAATTTTCCGGTTTTACTGACTACGGGTTTAATACCGATTGGCCCGATAGAATAATGCGGACACCGGTCAGCCAGAACCATACACTTACTCTTTCCGGGGGTAATGCCTCTACGAGCTATTCAACTTCCCTGAACTACCGGCCTACTAACGGCCTTTTCATTCGTTCTGAGAACGAATTAATTAATGGACGGATCAATGTAAATCACTCCATGTTTGAAGGGAAACTGGTGGCTGATGTAAGCGCCAATTCTCGTATCCAAACGTACTGGACAGGGGGTGATGGATTTAGCTTCAACAATTCGGTTTGGAGGCATGCCCTGATTCGTAATCCGACCGACCGCGTTTTTAACACAGATAACGATGCTGTAAAATGGCAGGAGCGCCCTATTTTTAATTATGTCAATCCGGTTGGATTGCTTAAAGAATCGGGCGGTGAAAATGAAAATCGTGAGCTCCGATTGAACGGTACCCTGACGTACAATCCGGTGGAGGAGTTGAGTTTGTCAATACTGGGATCTACCAGCCGGTGGAATCAGGAAAGAGGATACTCCGAATCCTTTCAGCATTTTTCTACAACAGCCAACAACCTGGATGGTTACGCTTCAAGGGGACTTAGCAGTAATCAAGACAACTTATTGGAGCTTACAGCTACCTATGAAAATTCCTTTGGCATCCATTCCTTCAACGTTCTGGGAGGATATAGCTGGCAAGAGGTCACAACAGAAAACTTTTTTGCCAACACATTCAACTTTCCCACCGACCTGTTCGACTACAACAGTCTGGAAAGTGGGCAGGCTATTAATGAAGGAGAAGCGAACATTGGTAGTGGCAAAGAATCCTTTAAACTGATCGGATTCTTCGGCAGAGTTAATTATAACTACGATGACCGTTATATCCTTATGGGTAGCGTGAGGTATGAAGGCAACAGTAAGTTTGGAGCTGATAATAAATGGGGTGTTTTTCCGGCGGTCTCCGCAGGATGGAGAATTAGCAATGAAAGCTTTATGGAGACTGTTGACTTTATCAACGACCTAAAAATAAGAGCCGGATATGGTGTTACCGGTATTGCCCCGGGTGATCCATACCAATCGCTGGCAAGTTTTTCATATGGAGGTAGTTTCTTCAATAATGGGGAATGGGTACAAGGGATTGAACCTTCCAGAAACGCAAATCCCAACCTTAAATGGGAGCGAAAGGAAGAGATTAATCTCGGGTTAGACTTCACCGTTTTGGATGACCGAATTGAGGGCTCACTGGATCTGTATAAAAGAACAACCAAGGATCTGCTGTTCAACTATGACGTTCCTTCCCCCCCGTTCTTGTTTGGGGAGATCCTTGCAAATGTGGGAGAAATGGAGAACAGGGGACTTGAAGCCGTATTAAACTTCCAGGCTATACAAAAACAGGATCTCTCCTGGACTACCGGCTTAACTTATTCCACTAACAGCAACAAGCTGGTTACGCTGAGTAATGACCAGTTCTCCACCGAAAATAACTTCATTAATGCCGGTGGAATTGGTGAGTCTGTTCAGTTGCCTACGCACAGAATCGAAGTTGGCGGGCAGGTCGGTAACTTCTTTGGTTATAAAACAGTGGATATTGATGAAAACGGAGAATGGATTATCGAAGATCCAGAAGGGAATCGAGTCAATTATGTGGATATCTCACTGGAAGATCGTCAGGTGTTGGGTAATGGTGTGCCGAATCACAACCTGTCATGGAACAACACATTCAGGTACAAGAATTTTGACCTGAGTACAACGGTCAGGGGAGCCTTTGACTTCCAGATTCTAAATTTGACTCGTCTGTTCCATGAAAACCCAAGACAGTCTCAGTATAACCTTCTTGAGTCGGCATTCGAGCCAATTTATGGAAAACGGCTGCTTAACAATGAGTGGCAGTATATGAGTTATTACATCGAAGATGGTGATTATGTGAAGGTCGACAACATCACACTTGGATATACTTTTAATGTGAACAATCTGAATATTATCTCGAATGCCCGCCTTTACGTCTCTAGCCGCAATGTGTTCACCATTACAGGCTATAGTGGAATTGATCCCGAGGTTGGCATTGGTGGATTGAACCCCGGAGTTGAGCCACGTGATCAATACCCGACGACACGAACCTTCACCTTCGGCGTGGATATTCAATTTTAAATAAAAAAATTCTGTAATTATGAGGAAACTAAATTTGATAATACCGACGCTAATGCTTGCACTTGTCGTATTGGGTGTTTCGTGTACTGATCTGACTGAAACACCATATGACGAGGTTACGGCAGAGAACTTTAATCCGACCGAACGGGACATACCCAGGGTTGTAGCACCGATATACACAAACCTTCGCAGTTTTATGGCCTGCTGCTATGGATTTGTAACAATGCAGGAAGGAGCTGCCGACAATTTTGTAACTCCGGCGCGGCCCAACGGCTGGGGTGGACCGTATCTGCCTTATCACCGGCATGAATGGCGTGCCGATCACCTGTATGTTACTATCGTTTGGGATAACCTGTTTAGTGGAGTAAATAACGCTAACAGGGTGCTATTCCAGGTTGAATCCGGAGTTGTACCTGCAACTGGTGAATTGAAAACACAGCTAATAGCCGAAATTAAGGCTGTGAGAGCATTTTACTATTATCTGTTGATGGATAATTATGGAGATGGCGTACCCCTTGCAACTGACTTTCAGGCAGAGGGATTGCCAGAGCCGGTATCGCGTGAGGAACTCTATAATTTTATTGTAGATGAGCTGACGGCCAACATTCCCAATCTTTCCGAGACGGTGGATCAGAGCACCTACGGACGCATGACCAAATGGGCCGCAAAGACGCTGTTGGCGGAAGTATATCTGAATTCCGAGGTGTATGTAGGTGAGGCCAACTACGACCAGGTTATTTCGTTGACCGACGAAGTGATCGCTTCCGGTGAATATCAACTGGATCCCGATTACGAGGGGCCGTTCAACCGAAATAACCAGAACTCTCCTGAAATCATTTTAGCTATTCCGTATGATGAGGTAAACGCACCAGGTAACACCATGCATATGCGTACGGTAACTCCTCAACAGCAAGAATTTTACGGTATGAGAGCACAGCCATGGGGAGGTAGTTCCTCGACACCCGGTTTCATTGAAACTTATGATGAGGATGATACCCGGTTGGAAGACACTTGGGCGGGGGGACCGCAGGTAACAGCCGAGGGCGATACCGTTATTAATTTTGTCAAGGATCTTCCGGGCATTGATAATTCACCACCAGTCGATTGGCAGCACGGATACCGTGTCGACAAATATGAAATTTATCAGAATATGACCGCATCTTCAGACGTAGATTTCCCTGTCTACCGGTATGCGGAAGTACTCATGATGAAAGCGGAAGCCCTGCTGCGAACGGGTTCACCTGATGAGGCTGCCACTATCGTAACGCAGGTACGAGAAAGGGCTTTTGCCGATTCGGATCCCG
>JBEPXS010000261.1:0-5285 GCA_041641755.1 Balneolaceae bacterium | reverse complement strand
GCTAATGATTTTCCGCCGATCACCTTCATAAACTCAGTCGGTCTCACATCGATCCTGCTGGTGGTATCAACCCAGCCGGAGAAATTGGTGTAACTTTGGATTCCGGACCTATGACTCAACATTTGCCGAAGAGTAACATCTGCAGCATAATCCGCTGGATAATCCGGGAGATGTTTGGCCAGAGGATCGTCCAATGAAAGAACGCCCTCCTCTTCAAGTTGCAATATGAGAGTAGCTGTAAAAGGCTTTGTTAAAGAACCGATCTGGAATCGGGTTTCCGTAGTATTTGCGATATCCCACGAACGATTTGCCAGTCCATATCCATGACTAAACACTTCGCCGGTGCGCGCTACGAGTACAGTGCCGCTAAAAAGTCCTTGATCTGCATACGAAACCACCAAACTGTCAACCCGGTTAAAAACCGTTGACTGGGCCCCAACCGGTATCCAAACCGATAGCATGCAAACAACACTGAGTAAGAAAATCCTGTTCATCCTTTTAAAATAGTACCACGTTAAATGAGAGGGCTGCCTTCTGACTTATGAAATCTTCAGCCCAGGTTTTTTCTTTTGTTGAGGTAGGCCAGCAAAGCCAGATCAAATGAGCTCTGGGTATCAATCTCTTCGAAATCGATCTGGAATTCACTACACGCCATTTTAAAATTATGGGTGTATTCAGCAACCTTCTTTTTGTAGTCTTTACGGATTTGAGCCGGCAGCACCTCAATTTCAGAACCGGTCTCCATATCCTGCAGCCGAAAACGTCGGTCGGGAAAGTCAAGATCCCGCTCGCTCTTTTTCTCCATCACATTAAACAACAGTACTTCATGCTTGCGATGACGCAAGTGTTTAAGCGCCGATATCAACTGTTCGTGCTTATCCACATTTTCAAACAGGTCGGTTACAATTACAACCAGGCTCCGATGATTTAATCGTTCGGCTATCTCATGAATGACCTGTGCCGAAGCTGTTTTTTTACGACCCGCCGCTTCTTGTTTATGCTCTTCCAATCGCTTTTCCAGCTCACCAAATATGAGACGAAGATGGGAATAGGACGATTTGGCCGGAATGAATGTCTCAATTTCATCACTAAAAGGAATCAGACCGGTGGCATCGCGCTGCCTGTGCATAAGATAGAGCAGGGCCGAACCAAAGTTGATGCCATACTGCAACTTACTCCATTCGGCAAAATGTTTGAAATTCATGGAGCTGCTGGTATCCAGCAAAAGATAAGCACGCAAGTTAGTCTCCTCTTCATACCGTTTTACATAAAACCGCTCGGTTTTAGCATATACCTTCCAGTCAACGTGTTTCAAGTCATCACCAAAATTATAAGGCCGGTGTTCTGCAAATTCTACACTAAATCCATAATAGGGACTCTTATGCAGTCCGGATATGAATCCCTCTACGATTTTTCTGGCACGTAATTCCAGTGGCGCCAACTGAGATAATAGTTCCGGATTAAGCAGCATAGAAAATGGCTAATTGGATTAAAATTCGATAAAAAAGAAACACGTTGAGCAGATCTGTACTTTTAAGTATGCCTATTTAGAGGATAAATGAAAAATATTTTTTAGAACATATATTCGCTTCAACCCTGCAGCCCGTGGTTTTTCCGTAAACTTAAATTATTATATTTGAGTCCATTTAAATTGCATAGTTCTATTCATTCTCAAAATAAATAAATTATGGCGCAGGTTATTACATCAGTTGACCAACTGGACTTTTCTATCAACGACCTTCCAACTATGCTGCTCCCCAAGCAAGTACTAATGGTAGAACCAACATACTTTTCAGTGGATTATGTAATTAATCCCCATATGACTGGTAAAGTGGGAACAGTTGACAAGATGGAGGCCCAAAACCAATGGGATATACTGAGGGATATCTTTAAACAGATAGGGCTGCAGGTGCACCAATTAGAAGGACAAGAAGGGTTACCTGACATGGTGTTTTGTGCCAACCAAAGCCTTCCCTTCTTGGACGAGGACAAAAATAAGAACGCGATTATGAGCATTATGCACTCTGAAAAACGAGAAGAGGAAGTACCCTATATTGAGCAGTGGTATCGACAAAATGGATATGGTATTCATCATCTTGATCAAGACCAGGTTGATGATTTTGAAGGGTGCGGTGATGCCATCTGGCACAGCGGCAGGCGTCTTCTTTGGGGTGGGCATGGTCACCGTTCATCGCTCAAGGCCTACCGCTCAATTTCGGACCGATTGAATCTGCCAGTAATTGCACTGGAGCTGGCAGACGATTCATTTTATCACCTTGATACATGCTTCTGCGTGCTTGATGAAACAACAGTCCTTTTGTATCCCGAAGCCTTCACCAAAGATGGCCTTTCACTAATCAACGCTATGTTCGACGAAGTCATCCAAGTCAATGAGTATGAAGCCGAATCTCTCTTTGCCTGCAATGCCACTTGTCCTGACGGTAATAATGTAGTCATTCAAAAAGGGTGCGTAGATGCGGCAAAAAAAATACGGGATGCCGGTTTTGCTGTGCACGAGATCGACACCTCCGAGTTCCTCAAAAGTGGTGGAAGCGTATTTTGTATGAAGCAATTGCTTTGGTAATAAGTAAAAGACTGTGGGGTAACGAGACAGGTATATACAAATTTTCAAAATAGTATTGAATGTCGAACCGGGAGTTTATATATTTGACCAGTTTTGGACGCCGATAACTGCATACTCAAAACGATCAGCATTTGTTTTATAAAATGAAGCCAGATGTAGTGCCCAAATTATGCTTCTCGAAGCATTGGGCTTCTGTTTTTAAAGAGTTTTTGCTCAACACACCTTACCCTTTATTTTTCAAATCCGACACATTTTTTGGTGTCGGATTTTTTTTAGATAGAAACCGCAACACCATAACAATACCTTACCACTAATAATGTCCTTATACCCTCGCGATAAAGCCATCATTGCACTTTCCAACGGTACCGTAGAACATGGATACGCCATCGGCAAGAAAGGTACCACTGGTGGCGAGCTTTGCTTTAACACCAGTATGACCGGCTACCAGGAAATTTTTACTGATCCCAGCTACTATGGGCAGCTCATGATGATGACCTATCCCCATATCGGGAACTACGGTACCATGAGCCGGGATGACGAAGCCCGAAAAGTGATGATTGCCGGTCTTATTACGCGCTCCTTTTCCTGGGAGTTCAGCAATCCCATGGCCGACGGCAGCCTTCAGCAATACCTGGAACGCAACGAGGTGATCGGCATCAGTGGTGTCGACACTCGCAAGCTGGTCCGCCATATTCGAACCAAAGGTGTGATGAATGCGGTCATTTCATCGGAAGAACTGGACGAAGATAAACTGGTTCAAAAAGCAAAAGACTGGCCACAGATGAAAGGATTGGAACTGGCTACCAAGGTAACACGACAAGAACCCCAGACCATCCACAGCGAAGGCCCCTACAAGGTAGCTGCTTTCGACTACGGTATTAAACAAAATATTATCAACAACCTGGTGGATCGCGGTTGCACGCTCCGCATTTTTCCCGCAAAAGGAAAATTTATTGATGAAATAAAGGGGTGGGAACCTGATGGTTTTTTCTTCAGCAACGGACCAGGTGATCCCAACGCGACCAGCCAGTATGCCCTTGAGGTAGTTCGTTATGCTAAAGAAACCGGCAAGCCTATTTTCGGTATCTGCCTGGGCCATCAACTAATGGCACTTTCGGAAGATATCCCGGTCAAGAAGATGTATGTAGGGCACCGCGGAGCCAACCAGCCGGTCAAGAATAAAAAGACCGGAAATGTGGAGATCACCACTCAAAATCATGGATTTGCAGTTGATGAAGAAGAGCTCGATGAGTCGAAGGTGGAGGTCACCCACATTAACCTGAACGATGATTCTATTGAAGGGCTTCGCTTCAAAAATTTTCCGGGATTCTCGGTACAGTACCACCCGGAAGCCTCTCCCGGCCCGCACGACTCTTCCTATCTCTTTGACCAATTCCTGGATATGATCAAGGAACGGAAAGAAGAGCTGGTTTAAGCTATTGTTCTGACTTATGGCTGGAGCCGTACGGTCACGGTGCACCGTGATCCATCTCGGCTCACCGCCCTCAAATAAATTATAATCTGAAAAGTATAGAAGCTTAACAAACGAATGCCACGACGCGACGATATCCACAAAATTCTTATCATCGGATCCGGACCCATTGTAATCGGCCAAGCTGCCGAGTTTGATTACTCGGGCTCTCAGGCCTGCCGCTCCCTTATGGACGACGGATACGAGGTAGTACTTATCAATTCGAATCCCGCCACCATCATGACTGATCCCCTGATGGCCGATGAGATCTACCTGAAACCACTCACCACCGATTCCATCAAAGAGATTGTTGAAAAAGAAAAACCGGATGCCGTACTCCCGACTATGGGTGGACAAACCGGCCTGAATCTGACACGTGACCTGCAACAGGAAAACTTTTGGGAAGAAAATGGAATTGATATTATCGGTGTAAATATTGATGCGGTGGAGATCACGGAAGACCGACAGGCGTTTCGCGATCTGATGGACGATATCGACATTCCACAATGTCGCAGCCGAATTGCCGACTCCCTGCTGGAAGCCAAAGAGATTACTGAAGAACTGGGCGGATTGCCAATTGTGATACGTCCCTCTTTTACCATGGGGGGAGACGGCGGCGGTATCGTCTGGCACGAAGATGAATTTGAACGTAAAGTTTTGCGCGGGCTTGAATTGAGCCCGGTACACCAGGTGCTGATTGAAGAAAGTATCTTCGGGTGGAAAGAGTATGAGCTGGAGCTCCTGCGCGATCCCAACGATACAGTCGTCATTATCTGTACTGTAGAAAATATCGATCCGATGGGGATACACACCGGCGATTCAGTTACGGTGGCTCCCTCTCAGACATTGACTGACAAACAATTCCAGATGCTGAGGGATGCAGCTATTAAGATGATGAACTCGATCGGTGAGTTTGCCGGGGGATGTAATGTGCAATTTGCTGTAGAACCTGGTTCCGACCGTTTCGTGGCGATCGAAATCAATCCGCGGGTAAGTCGCTCTTCTGCACTGGCTTCTAAAGCAACAGGATATCCGATTGCGAAAATTGCGACCAAGCTGGCAGTGGGATACAACCTGGACGAACTCCCAAATCCGATTACCGGTGTTTCATCTGCCTGCTTCGAACCCTCTATCGACTATGTGATTGTAAAGGCTCCGCGATTCAATTTTGATAAATTCCCGGGTGTGGATGAAGAACTTACCACCCAGATGAAAGCCGTGGGCGAAGTA
>JBEPXS010000260.1:0-5319 GCA_041641755.1 Balneolaceae bacterium | reverse complement strand
AACTCTTACAACGCAGGAGAGTGCCTATTGAGATATTGATTTGATATACATGATAATAGACTGAATTTCTCTGTCAGAGAGAATACCGAGAAACGACGGCATCTCTGCTTCGTAGCCTTTCACAACCTGTTGACCAGGTTCAAGTATTGCTCGCCTCAGATATTCTTCATCAACCGTAGTTGCTGGTCCATCTTTCAAATCACGTGTTGATCCGAAAAGCCCCTTTAAAGTCGGGCCCACCTTCCCTTCTGCAGTGCCATCAATAGAATGACAGGCAAAACAACCCGTTTGTTGAAAAAGCTGTTTCCCCCGTTCAACAGAAACAGGTTCCTCTATATTTTGAGCCACCGTCTCAATGCTGGCATTTTGTAATAATTCATCGACATCTAAATTAGAAAATCCTTTAGCCAGTAGATCTGGTCTTTCCACATCGTTAACTGTAAACCAGAAAGCGTTATCCAGTGCCTTTCCACCGCTCGTTTTCAGGTCATAGGAAATCTCCATCTGCATGACCTCTTTTATATCGGGAATAGCTATAAAAACAGCATGCCTATCATCCGACAAATGAGTTGAAAAAACGGGCATCAGCTCTTCACCGGGCGAACCATCCAGTTTGTAATGACCCGATCCATACTGCTCGGAACGTTGATAATTCCATCGTTTCACCTGGTAATTAGCCGGATTTTTAGCTGTTGCTTCATCCAGTTCTGTCCCAAAACGAAGCATTACTCCACCCTCGCGGACACTAAAATCTTGAGGCAATCGGCTTTCAGCACCGGTATAACGCAACCGAATTAAGGAACTGATCATGTCAGAATTAGATCCCCAGAGTGAAAAACCGGCTACATATAACTGCCCGTCAGCAGGACTGATATCCCCTTTCATCGTCGGTGCCGGATAGTTGCCTGGAATCACCGATACGCCCCCCTGGACGGCATCACTGGTACTGTCAATTAAAACCTTGAACAAGCCCGGTCGCCCATACGAAAGGTGAACCAACTCTCCGCTTAGTGACCCCATCTGGTCACTTGTAATCCAAACCTGTCCGGTGCCCGACCGGTCCACACTGTGGGGGATCCAGGTCAACGGTGGTGTTACATCGGGTAGAGGATTTCGATGAGCAGTTGCGGGTACGCCATAGTAATCACCTTTATTCACCATCAATATGGGGGTAGAAGGCATATAATGACCTTGTTGATCAGAAGCAGTCAACACTCCGGTCTTTGGATTGATCCCGAGATAAGGACCGCGGAAACCTGTAGCATAATGTTCAATTTTACGCCCGTCTGGGGATATTTTGGCTATAGATCCACCGTAATGAGACCCCGCCCGGAAACCCATAATAGTCTTAGGGGAAGAAGTCTCTGGTCCCATATCCAGTGCGCCAAACTTAGAAACGTAGAATGAACCATCGGGTGCAACTACCATGTCACTGGCCCACTCCCGGGTTTCAATCGACTGCTCCATCAGGCTTGAGAAATTTTCGTAATAATCGGTGGAGCCGTCATCATTCAGATCGTTAAGGTGCGTGATTCCTCTTTTACCAAATACATAGATCTCCCCATTCACCACTTCGATGCTCTGAGTTTCATAAAGTCCCGATGCATATCGTTGCCATTCCAGGCTTTTTAATTCGTCATCGATACCATTTACAATCCAGACATCACCTTCAAACGTCACTAACGCCGCTCGATTATCTTCAAAAAACGAAACATCAACTACCCGAACATTACGCTTCCATGGATTCGGAATCGGCAGTGTCAGGCGGTCGATAACATAGGCCGCAGTATCGGGCGACAGCTGTCCTCTCGTTTGAATAGTTTCAGTCCATTGTGCCTGTCCGCCATCCTTGAACTCAGCGACATCTATACTGGTATCAGCCTGAGAAAGCAGCTGGTTGAACTGTTCCTTCTGTTCGACAGGTCCTTTCCAGAGTACGAGGGTGAAATTTACGCTATTATCCGCGGGAGATAGCTTGGCTATAGCATACTGATTATCCGTAATCTCTAATTCAACCCCAGGGACATTCCCGGCTAAGCCAACGGCCGTTATCATATCCTGATTTTCTCCTTGATAAATAAATGCCGTGTTCCCGGATATCTCGCTGCCCGTCCCATTTGAAACTTCAGCGGTTACCAGGGAAAGGGCTTCTTCCGGATTCCGAACCTGGAATGTGCGCCTGAAAGCTTTTGCTCCATCCAGTGTCACAACACCCGGCTTTTCATAGATATCGGTATTTTGCACCGTATATGACATGACAATATCTTTTCCATCCAGGTAGATTCCGTTCCATCGTCCCAACTCTAGCGGTAATGGGCCCCATGAAGGGCCATCAGGATTGGGAGCAGTGGGACGGGGATCCCTGAACCGGGGGTTCTCTCCCATCCAACCGGGATAGAGCCCAGTTGCAATTTGTGGTTGACCGGCGATCAATGGTATTTCATTATCTTTGTTATGGAAGTCGCGGTAAGAAATCTGTCCCATAGTCACCATTGGAAGGAAGTCGCCAGTCCAGGCCACAGACCAGCGCAGCATATCGGTATCAAAGCAGGCATACGCTTCCGATCCCAGGCGAAGAGCAAGGCATCGTGGTGTAATATTGTCATTGGGGAAACTTTCTCCAAGCTCCCTGGCATCCACTGAGGTAGTTATAAAAGGGAAATCAGGTTCAACAAAAGGAGCAATCTCATCCGGATTAAAATCCTGCTCAGAGATTATATCTTCATCGTTTGTTCCACAACCAGCCAGTAATATGAGACATCCCACCAAAAGAAAATGCCATACCGGAATGAGTGTGCTGGACTTACTTTTAAAAAAATGAATTGATCCTGGATTACCTTTAAACATCTTTCTAAAAATATTTACTGAATTTTTTTTACTTAACTCAATCCGGTACTCCCGGAAGTTACTTGGTCACCATTACCCCAGGAGGATAAGCATAATCGTGCCAGAGCCGCTCCAGCTTTTCGGGATTGGGTTCTCCATCGTATGTGATAAACCGGTAGCGCATCACGTATGGCGAGCCCGGTTCTATCTTCATTTCACCGAGCTGCATTGGCGCATAAACAAAATAAGGGGTTTCGGGATGAATGCGAACTGGTTGCGGTGCCCGAAAGTTATCGGGATGTCCGAGCACGGCCACTCCGGCTCGTTGCCCCTCCACAATTCCTCCCATATGAGCCCATCGTGCACGAGTTTCATTTCCATTGCTTCGGTCATATCCCTCAGAGGTCAAAAAAGTCACGTTTTCAGGATTATCCCAATTGGCATGTCCGCGGAACGCGAGTCCTCCATACCGGTATTCCGGCAGCACCAGGGGCTGTGCCGTATTCGTTGTATGAGTCAACACCAGGTCGAATATATGGTAATCACTGCTCTCAGGAGTGTTGTAGACTACGACCTCCCACTTTTCGTTGAGAGCTATAACCGGTGCCGAACTGGAAATATCCACGTAATAGTTCATCGCTTTCAGGCCAGCGTGAACCGGGCCTTCCCAAGCCACTTCCAATGAATCAGCGTGATCAATTCTGCCTGAATAATTGTGAGGATTCCAAAAGTCCGGAGTACGTCCCTGGAATTCAGTGTGAGTCCAAGCCGCCCAGATACCATAATGGTGAGGATGTATTTTTTGATCCAGGTGATTGGTCAAAGGAATGCCATCCGGAGAATAAACGGGATGGATGTAGCCCGCGTGATGATACATCTCGTCCATGCCTTTGGGCAGCTCGTTTTCCCGGTGATAATAGGAGAGTACTTTACTCCCGTCTGTGCTAAACGTGATCGTATTATGATCGATTGAAGTCTTAACTTCGCACTTCGCAGAAGTAGATGAATTGATATCGAGGGAATAGGTTCTGCTCGACCCGGAAGAGAGTTCTTTCAAGACAAAAGTACCCTTGTTATGCTTATTTACCTGTAACACAGTAGATTTACCTGATTTACTTTGCAGACGATAGGTCCCGGCTTCAACATCATCCGGAAGCGTGAAAGAAACGACGGTTCCCACCCTGTCAAAAGCACCTGCCGTAACGGTAACTTCATACTGAGCACTGGTTTTGAGGGGGTGGAAGCCCACCATTGCAATTACTATTAGCAGGATCGAAGTCAGATTCAATCTTTTTATCAAATACATTGCTAGTAAATAGTTAAGAGCGAACTGATACCTTCTGGTACAACACCAATATCAATACCCAGGAATATAGTGAAAACGAAATACGTCAACAGGGAAATCAGTATTGCAAAAAATAGGTTGAGTACCAAGCCGGCCCGCGTCATTTGTGGAATGCTCATTACGCCACTGCCGTAGACAATAGCGTTGGGCGGTGTTGCCACCGGGAGCATGAATGCACAACTGGCGACCATCGTCACCGGAACGGCAAATAATAATGGATCCTGCCCAATGCTTATTGCTACGGAACCGATCACAGGCAGGAAAGCAGCGGCTGTTGCCGAATTGCTGGCCAGTTCCGTAAACATGATAATAATTCCTGAGATAATCAGTAAAATTAAAATGACCGGCCATCCACCGAGAATAGTGAAATAACCGCCAACCCATTCAGCCAGACCTGTTTTTTGGATCGCCCCGGCAAGCGAGAGTCCACCGCCAAACAGGATGAGGACACCCCAGGGTAGCTCTTCCGCTTCCTTCCACCTCATTATGAATGTTCCGGTACTGAGATCCACGGGAATTAAAAACAGTACCAATGCCCCAAAGATAGCGATGCTGGCATCGGAAAGGCCAGGCACAAACTGTTCAATCAATGGACGTGATATCCAGAGCAGGGCAACCATGGCAAATACGACTGCAACCATTACTTCAGGTCGGCTTATTTTTCCTAATCGTTCCATCTCCCCATCGATATATTCCTTGCCACCGGGAAGCGTTTCAAAGTTGATGGGAAATACAATATTGGCAAGTGAGTAAAAGATGACTGGTAGCCCCAATATCACGACCGGAATACCCAGGCTCATCCACTGGACAAAACTGATCTCCATCCCATAGGCATCTTCGACAAAAGCAATCATCAACGCATTGGTGGGCGTGCCGATTACCGTCCCAAGCCCCCCCACGTTTGCAGCATAGGCAATGGCAAGCATCAAAGCAACAGCAAAGTTACGATACTGGGCTTGCTGCTTGGGATCATTGGTACCTGTTTTAGTGAGCTGTATCACCGAAAGGCCAATAGGCAGCATCAACATGGTAGCCGCCGTATTACTAACCCACATACTCATAAATGCAGATGCGACGATAAATCCAAAGATGATATTACGGGGTTTGGATCCGATGGCGTTGATAATATTCAGCGCAATTCGGCGGTG
>JBEPXS010000259.1:0-5323 GCA_041641755.1 Balneolaceae bacterium | reverse complement strand
GGATGCTGTTCGCAAACCAATCACGTGGATGAACCGTCGTCCCACAATTCTCCTTGACATCACGATAGGTGACAATAAAGGAACAACCAAAGCTTCCTTCCTGCTGGATTTCGGCATGGGCGGTTCCGTCCGATTTTCCACAACCTACACCGATAAGGAGCAGCTAGTCCAACGGCTGCAGCCCAATATTGCGAATAATAACGAATATGGACTGGGCGGAGCACTCCAAAGCCGGACCACACGGCTGCCGAGCCTGCGTATTGGGGACTTCGAGCTGGATTCTCTGGTTGTAACCCTTGCCCGGGAAAAGCAGGGTGCGGATGCTGATCCCGCATGGGACGGACTCGTTGGACTCAGGCTGATGAGTCGCTTTACCATCTACCTTGACCTCTCCAGGGATCAAATCTGGTTCAAACCAAATAACCGTTTTGACCGTCCCTCTGAATATATCGACACGGGATTAGGATTTAAGCCACACAACCGCACCATAAAAAATTTAACGGTTCGGCTGGTTCAGGAAGGTTCAACCGCGGAAGAGACTGGATTTAAGGTTGGTGATATTATAAGCATGGTCGCTGGGCAACCAGCAGATCAATGGCATGTACGCCAATGGCGAGAAACCCTCGAGAATCATGTCGGCTCAACAATTCCTGTTAAGGTAATAAGGAATGGTGACTTAGTACGCCTCGAGCTCCCGTTACCTGTCCGTTTATAAATAAAAAAGATGTCGAATGCACGATGATACAGATATTGGCAAAACAACGGTTTTGCTAACCCCTCTTTTAGTACAACTCTTTGGTCAAAAATAACATCTCGGTTTCTCCGGTATCGAAACCAAATCGTTCGTACAGGTCCTTGGCCGGATTATCGGAGCGAACCTCAAGGGTGATTCGGCAACAATCCAGCTTCTTCGCTTTCTTCTGTACGCCTCTTAACAACTGCTTACCCACACCAACCCCTCTCCATTCCGGGTCTACGGCCAGGTCGTGAATATTGATAAGTTTTTGTGCCTCAAATGTTGAAAAGCCGATAAAACAGTTGGCGATCCCAATGGCTGAATCATCCTTCATTGCCAGTAACGTAAATACATGAGGGAGCTCCTTAAGCTTGTCTATCAATCGTATTTTGGTTGCGTTAGGCAGCGGCCCATCCATGCCCATCGGATCCTGCGCGTACATGTCGGTAAGGCGCACAACTTCATCCGCATGTTTCTGGTTTTGGTAGTCCGCTACTACGATTTTCATACGTATCACAACTGACCCTCCAGGTTTTAACAGATTCGGTTCAGGTTGGAAGATTTCTATTGCAAAGGGGGAGTAACTCTTAATTCCCACTCAAAAGAACGATAGTAATATTAGGCTACAATTCGAAATCATAAATAGTGTAATAGAATGAAATCAGCCTAATATTCATTGTATATGTATGAAACGGAACAAAGCTAAATTTACTTAGTAATAATTACGTAGTTAGGCAAACATTAATCCAAACCTAATTGTACATTCTTCAAATGAATCTGCTTAAACGTATTACTCCTTTTCTTTCAGCAATCGTAATAACTCTTCTGCTGTTTTCCTGCAGCGATACGGCGATGGATTCCGGCAACGGGAAAAACGGTGGAGAGCAACCGGAACCATACTCGCATACCAGGAATCCTGGCGAATCAGCTAACGACTTTCTGGCTGATTCCAACTTTACGGAGCTTACGGTAGAAATCGATTATATGGAGGGATATGAGCCCAACAGTGATGCGGTATCAAGTCTTGAAACCTTTCTGGAGCAACGCCTGAACAAAACTTCTGTCACCATTTTGGACCCAACCCAAATTTCATCCGGCGGACAGGACACATATTCAGCCGGTGAAGTTCGAAACCTTGAAGAACAGCACCGCGACAACTTTACGGAAAATGAGGGGAGTGAAACCCTCTATGCTTATATGATTATCCTGGATGGCAAATACAGCCAAGACAATGTACTTGGCATCGCCTATTATAATACTTCTTCTGCCTTTTTTGGTGCTGCATATGACGAAGTGAGCGGTGGTATCGGACAACCTTCACGGTACCAAACCGAGGCAACCTCATTCCGGCACGAATTCGGTCACCTTTTCGGATTAGTTGCCATACCCGGATCCGGTACCGAAATGCAGACTCCTCACAAAGATCCCGATCCCGACCATGGGAATCACTGCGATAACGATAGTTGCCTGATGTACTACGCCATGGAGAGTACTGACCTTTTCAGCGGGGCTTTTGGAAGTAATATTCCTCCATTGGATCAAAATTGCAGGGATGACCTTGCAGCCAACGGCGGCAAGTAAATGAATTTGAAAATCAGGAATGAAGAATTAAGAATAGGGATTGCCGCCCATTCTTAAATCTCCTAGTTTTGCTTGAACTTGAAGAGGTTTTCACTGCCTACCTTGTCTTCGGCTTGATTTAGTGCGTAACCACTGTCGAACAGGACAATCGGATGACCTTCCATATCTTTGGTGACATGTGTTGAATAGCTGGATTCCAGTTTTTCGATGACCTCCTGATCTTCCGGCAGCCAGCGGGCCGCGTGGTAGCTGACATTATCCATATTCAGTTCCACATTATATTCGGTCAGCATTCGGTGCTTCACCACATCGAACTGTAGTGCCCCCACCGTACCCAGAAGCAACTCATTTCCGACTCCTCCCGGTACTTCAAAGACATGGACAACTCCCTCTTCGGCCAACTGTTTTAGTCCCTCACGCAACTGCTTTCGCTTGAAAGGATCCTTGGTCGCCACCTTCATAAAATGTTCGGGGGTAAACAGCGGAATAACGTTGAACTTTACCGGAGAATCGCTGTAGATAGTCGTACCGATACGGAAAGAACCGGGATTAAACAGCGAAACGATATCACCGGGATAAGCTTCCTCCAGGATATGGCGTTCATCCCCCATCAGGGTGTGCGGGGTAGACATGCGAACCTTTTTGCCCGTGTTCGCTTCTGTCACCTCAAGGTCGCGCTCAAACTTACCGGAAGTGATACGAACAAAAGCGGCACAATCGCGATGATCAGGATTCATATTTGCCTGTAGCTTAAACACGAAGCCAGAAAAGCTTTCTCCAATCACTCTTTCATTGCCCTCCTCATTCTCATAAGGCTGCGGTGGATTGGCAAGCTCAGAAAAGTAATTTAAAAATACATCCAATCCGAAGTTATTGAGCGCAGACCCAAAAAAGGTAGGCGTGCATTTTCCATTCAGATATTTCTCGCGGTCCATGGAATCAAAAATATCCTCAACAAGCAGAGCTTCCTCATAGAATTCCTCCTTCATCGATTCCGAGATCGTGCACTGCTCCAGTCCCTCTTCCAGGCCATAGACTTCGGTATCTGCCTTTTGTGCCCCGTGCTTCTCTTTACGATAAAGATATAGCTGCTTGCCGATCAGATCGTAGATACCCTGAAAATTTTTCCCGTAACCCAGTGGCCAGGATGCCGGGATAGGTTCAATTCCAAGCTGATTTTCCACGTTGCTCATAATCTCCAGCGGCTCCAGTCCCGGCCGGTCGCACTTGTTTACAAAAGTAATGATCGGGATCTCCCGCATCTTACAAACCTCAAACAGCTTCTCTGTCTGCTCCTCGACACCCTTGGCCACGTCGATCACCATCAGAGCCGTATCGGCAGCCACCAGCGTACGCAGGGTATCTTCAGAAAAGTCCTTGTGGCCCGGTGTGTCCAGCAGATTGTACTTGATGTCATCTTTCTCAAAACGGAGCACCGAAGAGGTTACGGAGATACCGCGTTCCTTCTCAATAGCCATCCAGTCGGATGCTGCATACCGGCTGGCTTTCCGCTGACGAATGGAGCCCGCCTCGTGAATAGCGCCACCATAGAGCAGCAACTTTTCGGTAAGAGTAGTCTTACCCGCATCAGGGTGAGAGATAATCGCAAAGGTACGCCGCCGCCGGGCTTCCTTCTCAATCGTATTTTTTTGCGTCTTGGCAGTATCGGTCTCGGGCATGGTCGGTGTTTGGATATTCTGTTTTTCAAAAGCCTTAAAGATAAGGATTTTAGAAAGGATTTTCAGCGCCATCAACGAAGTTAATTTCGTGAGATAAATCCGCCGCCGATTTGGTTAGCTGTCCAGAAATTCTATATTTAGTCGATCTCCGAATAAAAAAGAGGTTCAGTATGCCGTTTGCTTTTTGGGATTATATCGTAATGGGATTATACGTGGTGGTGATGGCGGTGGTAGCTGTTATTGCCAAGCGGAAGGGACAGGATTCGCTCGAGGATTTTTTCACCGGTGGCAAAGATCTGCCCTGGTGGCTGGTCGGTATTTCGATGGTAGCGACTACCTTTGCGGCCGATACCCCGCTTGCCGTTACCGGAATTGTAGCCAGCGAAGGGATCGCCGGCAACTGGATTTGGTGGAATTTTATGTTTTCCGGGCTGTTCACAGTTTTCCTGTACGCCAAACTCTGGAAACGTGCCGATGTCATTACCGATGTGGAATTTATTGAGCTTCGTTACGGTGGCAAACCCGCCAGTATATTGCGGGGATTCCGGGCGCTCTACCTGGCCTTCCCCATCAACTGTATTATCCTGGGATGGGTGACCGTGGGTATGGCCAAAGTGCTGACCATCATCACCGGAGCTGACCAATGGCTGGTCATCGTGGGCCTCTATCTGCTTATCGGTATTTACATAGCCATTTCAGGCTTGTGGGGAGTTATGGTAACCGACTTCCTCCAGTTTATCATTGCGATGGGAGGCTCAATTCTGCTGGCGTGGCTGGCAGTCGACCACGTAGGCGGACTCAACCAGCTGCATGCCAAACTGGTGGCCGAGTATGGAGCCGATTCATGGGTGCTACAGTTCAACCCGATAACCAGCCCGAAGATCATGTTGTCCACGGCCCTTGTCTGGGTGGGCATGATGTGGTGGGCCTCCTGGTATCCCGGGTCGGAGCCGGGGGGAGGGGGCTATATCGCTCAACGGATGTTTTCCGCCCAAAATGAAAAACATGCCGTGGGCGGGACCCTCCTTTTCAATGTAGCGCATTTTGCCCTGCGGCCCTGGCCCTGGATCCTGGTGGCCCTGGTTTCACTGATTGTCTATCCCAACCTGGCCGATCCCGAGACCGGTTACCCACAGATGATGCTCGATCTGCTACCTACCGGGTTGCTGGGGTTGCTGGTGGTGGCCTTCCTTTCCGCATTTGTCTCGACGGTTTCCACCCACCTGAACTGGGGGGCCTCCTATGTAGTCAACGACTTTTACAAGCGTTACCTCAACCCCCCGGAGCAGTTTAAGACCGAAGAGGAAGCCCAGCAGCATTACGGGTG
>JBEPXS010000258.1:0-5327 GCA_041641755.1 Balneolaceae bacterium | reverse complement strand
ACCGGAGATCCCGATATACTCTCACTTTGCAAACAATATCTTACCGACAAAGCTAACGGCGGTGGTGGATATCTGGGACTCGTGCATCGCCTCGACCGCCCGGTCGGTGGATTGATGCTGCTGGCTAAAACCAGAAAAGCAGCTGACCAACTCGGTGAGCAACTGCGCAACCGAACCATCCAAAAGACCTATCACGCCATCGTTCAGGGAAGTCCTCCTTCGAACGGTATGCTAACCCATCATCTTTTTAAAAACCGCGATAAGAATATCGTCACCGTTACATCCTCTAAAAATACTCAGGGTCAAGAGGCAATTCTTTCTTTCCAAAAAATTGATCAACATAATGACCTCGGGCTCCTGGCCATTCACCTGCAGACCGGTCGGCCACACCAGATCCGCGTGCAGTTGGCTGAGGAAGGATACCCGGTATGGGGCGATTACAAGTATGGGCGCCAGCAACCCGATGGCCGAACCATGACCCTGAGAGCAACAGAGCTGACATTCAAACACCCGGAACATGAGGAGGAAATTCACTTTGCTCTTCCCTTCCCCGGCTATGAACCCTGGAACTACTTTGATCTTTAGATGCAACAACTCCAGCCCAACCAACTAAGCCATACAGCTGCATTTATTGCCATTAAATTTTACGGCCTTACCCGGATGCAACCCTACCGCTCCTGGTTTGATGATGAAACAGTTGAATTTTATGAACGGATGGTGCACACCCTGCCCCGCCCACTCAGCTGGTACCACAGTATGCTTCAAAAACAGTGGCTCCGGAAGTTTTTTATTGCATCTGAAGAGCTGTTGCTGCCCGGTGATCTCATGCACATCATTGCCCGCAAATATTTTATTGGCCGAAAAGTACAGCAATTGCTTTCAGGCAACCACAGCCAGTTGTTAGTTCTCGGTGCCGGGTTCGACCACCTGGCCACAAAATGGTCTCGGGCGGGAATTCCCAGTTTTGAGATTGACACGCCGGAAATGGCCTCGATAAAACGGAATTTTATCCGCCAACATGGTATGATGAATCCCAATCTGCATATCATCGATTACCATTTTTCAACCGAAAATAGCGGGATAAACCTGGCCCAAATTGAAGGACTCGATAAGAGTAAAAACACTGTAATCGTTGCCGAAGGTTTTTTTGATTACCTGAAATTACAGCAGTGCAGAACAATACTTGAAGATTTGTCAACTTTTTTTAAGAATAGAGTAAGATTGATTAGCACACTATTTGCTCTCAACGAACTTTCTTTGTTTCGGAGAGCTGTTTTTAGAGCAGGGGTACAGATAGTAGGGGAAAAAATCCGCTTTGATAGTTCAAAGCCAGAGTTCAAAGCTCTGTTAGGAGAATCAGGTTTCGGTCAAAACATAGAAATGATGGATGTGGATGCTATGAAAACCAGATTGTTGGTTTCTGCAGACGTTTCTCTGCCGGTGTTGAATGGTTTTTATATAGTTTCTGCCAGTGGATAATTCATATTATCCAATTTATATAAACACGATCTACTCCAATTAAACCATTAGACATTTTAATTAATATTTACTTTTTCGAAGATAGCAGTGATGAATTGTTAATGTTAACATTGTACCCTGACGTCATTATACGGAAGACACGAGAATAAAGAGTACATATGATCAATTTTAAATCACATTGTTCACGGGAATAATTTTTTTCACCAATTTTGGAACACTCAGTCGGCCGTTCATGTTTTCAGTTTAGCAACTGAATAGCATGCTCTGCCAATTTAGTCAGCATCATATCTACAAAGAGTTATCAGGATGTCAGAAAAAAAGTTTACCAGGAAACAGGCCATTAAGCTTATCACCCCGGTAGTGGATGATGAGGTGGACGAGAATACACGAATCTCCTTTTTCAACTACCTGGAAAAGGATGATAAGGTCCGTTCGCAATATGAGTCTGTCAAACGCCTGAAGGAGATGGTTGAAACACGGTGTCCGTGTGCCAAAGCTCCCGACAGTTTAAAAGAGCGGATCCAAAACTTCATTAATCAAAGAAAAGAAGGCGTGGTGGATGAACATGGAGATCCTATCTATGATATGCCTGTTGAGCATACTGTGACCAGCAATTCTGCCAGTCCACCTGTAACGAAAAATAAAAATATCTGGAACTATGCTGCGGCGGCATCACTGTTAGTAATCGCTGTTATTACTGCCATATATCTTTATGTTCGACCGTTTACTTCCGGACAGTATAATGTGGAAGAATACACCTATGCCCACTTTACAAAGCACAATGGTAAGCTGGTTCAACCAACTATTGCTACAGCCAGTCCGGCCAATGCCGAGCTTGAGCTGGAATACGGATTTAATATGCCGGTTACCGTACCGCCACTGAAAAATGCGGAATTTAAAGGCGTAGTATTGAACGATTTTGTGCCGGGTTTTAAAACTCCGTTGATGGAGTATTACCTTCCGGCAGAAGATCAGTATATCTATATTTTCGCTTTCAAAATTCCGCAACTCCTACAGTTTGATGAACTCTCTCGTAGCCAGGAGGCAGTAGACAAATGTATAAAATCAAAAGATTTCCATATCCGGGATATAAATGGAAAGCATGTGGTATCCTGGAAGTGGGAAGATACATGGTATGCAGCCATCTCCAATCACGATGGAGAAACACTGGCCTCTCTTGTTGAGCCGTTGCAGTATCAAAAAAATGATTAAAAAGAGCCCTCTGCTAAAAACTAATGCGAGCCCTTAGTACTGGTGCCGTTTTCTGGATGTACTTCATATGTTCCATACCCAATGAAAGGTCCAGATTATAATCTTTATTATATTCCCGGGCAGATTTTGGTGCAGTAGCTATGTTATAAATAAGACTTCCCGTAAATGTAAGTGTTGATAGAGCAACAACTACGTTGTATCCCGTATAATCGCGATCATTATCTCGACTAAATGCGTTAACATAAGCGTTGGGAAGTACAGCCAAAGCATAGCCTAATACGAGCCCAAAACTACCTACACGCACTCCCAGCCCCGTCATGCCCCTGCTGTGATCTTCGGCATAAAAATTCCCGTTGGAGGGTCCATAAAACAAGCCGTATCCAATTAAAATGGCACCCGTAGTATTTATCAGTCTATTGTCAATGATTTCTGAATCCGATAATAAAATACCAGCCCCTACCGGTACACCAGTGTGCAGCAATGCTTTTCTCAGCGCAATCCCGGGATCTTTGTATTCTCTTCCGGATACATCTGGTTGCATTCCCACACCCCAGTTTTGCCGGAGCAAATGGCTGTTATCTGTTTTGGCTTTATCTTGGGCATGCCCCTGTTGTGATAGGCTAATCATAAACGAAAACGCTGCAAATACAATCAAACAGTAACACTCTCTGTATCTCATAATGTTATTGATTAGTTACCAATTCCCGCTTTGACAAACCCTCTTCACTTACTCTATTATCTTACACAATCATACAGTTTGATAATTACTTTCTCAAATTGCACTAACTTTTACACGATATGGAACAGAACAACAATTGAGGAGATATTTAATAAGTCTGGAATACCTTAAATCAGAATTGTGACTTCCACATATTACCCGTCATCATATATCCTGAATCCATTACCCCTATGTTTTAGTTTGTACTTGTACCAGATCAGCAGCAATTCTGGATATTGACAGATATCAAAAATATCTTCCTGCTCAATAACTGGAAAGATTGATCAAATACAAAAACGATGAGTCACGGTACCCATAACGCACTTGAAGATCCCCGCAATGAAAAGATACAAATCTATATCAACGGGGAGTTAAAGCCACGTGATAAAGCAAAAATTTCGGTCTTTGACAGTGGTTACCTGGTCGGTGACGGTGTCTGGGAAGCCCTGCGCCTGCATGATGGGGTACTCGTATTCCTTGATGAGCACCTGGATCGACTGTGGCAGGGAGCAGCAACCATTGGCCTGGACCTCGGGATGACCCGGCAAGAATTGACTGAAAAGATATGGACCACCCTCAAAGCTAACGACATGCATGACCATGTGCATGTTCGAGTGATGGTAACGCGAGGTATCAAAAAAACGCCGAGCCAGGATCCTCAATTAACGGTTTCGGGTCCCAACCTGGTTATTATTGCTGAATACAAAAAAGCCGACCCGGAAAGCAAGAGCCGGGGAGTAAAGCTGTTTACAAGCACCATACGCCGGGGTTCCCCGGATTATCTGGATCCCCGGTTGAACTGCCACAGTAAGTTACACGAGGTACAGGCACTCATCCAGGCACGGGAGGCGGGGGCGGACGAAGCTCTTATGCTGGATATCAACGGGTTTGTTTCTACATGTAATGCCACCAATTTCTTTATGGTGAACAAGGGAGAGGTATGGACCTCGACCGGCCAATACTGTATGAATGGTATCACTCGGGGAAAGATCATTGAAATTTGCGAAAGAGTCGGAATTCCATGTTATCAGAAGAACTTTTCATTATTCGATGTTTACGGGGCTGATGAAGCTTTTGTAACCGGGAGCTTCGGTGGATTAACTCCTGTAACGAATGTGGACGGAAGAGTAATCAGCCAAACGGTACCTGGTCCGGTCACCCAAAAGTTACAGGAGCTCTACAAGAAAGCTATCCATGAAGCGGTACAAAAAGATAAAAGCTAATGAGTAAAACAAAACGAATTTGTCTGTGGAGCGGGCCACGTAATATTTCTACCGCCCTTATGTATTCCTTTGCTCAAAGAGAGGATACTACGGTGGTCGACGAACCCCTGTACGCCCACTACCTGGCTTCCACGGATGCAGATACCTATCATCCGGGTGCAGAGGAAGTCATTTCAAATCAGCTAAATGATGGAGAGCAGGTTGTAAGTGAAGTTATTTTCGGTGAGTACGAAACTCCGGTGGTCTTCTTTAAAAATATGACACACCACCTAGTGGATCTGGATTGGCATTTCATGAAGAATACGGTAAATGTGATTTTAACCCGTGATCCCCGGGATATGCTACCTTCTTATGTAAAACAGGTGGAACACCCAACAATGCGGGATGTGGGATATGCCAAACATCTTGAATTATTAGAATTTCTGACAGGCATCGGGCAAGAGCCAATAGTCATAGAGTCTAAACAGATACTGATAAATCCAGAAGAGAAACTATCAGAAATTTGTTTATCTCTCGATATTCCATTTGATGAGAGTATGCTTTCCTGGGAAGCCGGTCCCCGACCCGAGGATGGCATTTGGGCGAAGCATTGGTACCAGGCCGTACACCGGTCCACCGGATTTAAACCCTATACACCCAGGTCTGAACCGTTCCCGGAACATTTAAAAGAGTTCTTACAAGAGTGTAAAAAATAT
>JBEPXS010000257.1:0-5357 GCA_041641755.1 Balneolaceae bacterium | reverse complement strand
CGATCGATGAAGGGCATAAAAGTAATCTGCTCTGTCATCTTGGCAATATAGCACAGGAGGAGGGTCGTTCCATTTATATCGATCCATCTACCGGGCGTATCGAAGGAGATCCCGACGCAATGAAGATGTGGAGCCGCAAATACGAACCTGGCTGGGAGCCAAAGGTATAATACTTGCCTTCAAGGCATCTCAATAATATTAAATTCACATGATGGTGATGGAATTGCACTTCCAGACAACCATCAACTTCCATAAACTATTTAAACTCTAAACACGACCTTCTGATATGAATAAATTGAAAAGTGTTTCAGGTTTTATTGTGTTATTGTTACTCATTGTTGTAGTGGGCATCAATAGCACTGGTTACCTGAATCTTGAAAATATTGCTTTGCAGGACAGTGAATGGACTAATCTCATAAAAGGAGATCTCTCCGAAAACTGGGTGCAGCGGGGTGGTGAGGCAGAGTATCAGCTGAAAGATGGGGTGATTGTAGGTACCACTGTACCAGATACTCCCAACAGCTTCCTCTGTACCAAAATGGAATATTGCGATTTTATCCTGGAGCTGGAAGTAAAAGTGAATCCACAGCTAAATTCCGGTATCCAGATTCGCAGCCAGAGTAAGGCATCCTATAACAACGGCCGGGTACATGGTTACCAGGTGGAAATCGATCCTTCTGACCGTGCCTGGAGCGGGGGCATATATGATGAGGCCCGGCGGGGATGGCTCGACAATCTGGAGGATCAACCGAAAGCGCGAAAGGCATTTAAGAACGGTGAGTGGAACAAATACAAAATCAAAGCTCACGGTGATACGCTCCGTACCTGGGTGAATGATGTGCCGGTAGCAAACTTGGTTGATTCGGTTGATGCCTGTGGATTTATCGGGCTTCAGGTACACAGTACCGAGCATGAGGACCCACTGGAAGTGAAGTGGAGAAATGTTAGAGTAAAGCTTTTGGATTAAACTCGAAATAGTTCCTGAATATAGATTACTATTAGTAAAATTCCCAAGACATGATACACCGGTTTGCAGCTTCTCGTTGTGCAAACGTTTACAATGTGGCTGTCGTCCTATTGATGGGCCTGCTTGTGGGGTGTACCACGTCGAGTGAATTGGAATGGAATGATGAATCTGCCTATCGTTGGGCGGAAGTGGCACCAGGTTATTTGGGCGAAACGGGATTTGAATCGTTGGCCCCTTCTCAAACAGGTATAAATTTCCAAAACCAAATTACCAGTGAGCAAATTGCGGATAACAGGCATTACCTGAATGGTTCTGGGGTGGCGGCCGGGGATATCGATGGCGATGGGCTGACCGATCTCTATTTTACCGGTTTAAACACCGGGAACAAGCTCTATCGTAATGTGGGAGGAATGCAGTTTGAGGATATTACTGGTACTGCAAGTGTTGCTCATGAGGATTATTTCTCAACCGGAGCTGTGTTTGCCGATATAGATGGAGACGGGGATCTCGACCTGTTGGTTACTGCCATGCATAAGCAAAACGTTCTTTATATCAACGATGGAACCGGTAATTTTACCCGTAAAGAAAACAGCGGATTGGGACCTGCCAATGGTAGCATGACGATGGCGCTGGCCGATATCGACGGAGACCAGGATCTGGACCTGTACATTGCCAACTACAAAGAGAAATCCGTTAAGGATATGTACACAACTGAGGAGTTGGAATGGAATAATATCCTCGAAGAACCCTACAATGAACAGAACCAAACTGGCCCTTTTACTCTTGTTGAACCTTTTGACGAGCACTACCGCCTGTTTATGACCAACGATAACCGACTGGCGGGTGCGGCTGAAACGGGGAAAAAGGATGAACTTTATATCAATGAAGGCGAGGGCACCTTCAGAAAGGTAACTGATACCGAGCAGGTTTTTCTTGATCAGCAGGGACAACCGCTGGGACTTCAGCCGGACTGGGGATTGACGGCCAAATTTCAGGACCTCAACAACGACGGTTATCCCGATCTTTACGTGTGTAACGATTTCTTTCCACAGGACCGGGTTTGGATCAACCAGGGTAACGGTACTTTCCGTGCCATAGGTTGGTCTGCAATAAGAAACATGAGTTTTTCCTCTATGGCGGTCGACTTTTCGGATATTAATCGTGACGGGGAGTTGGATATGTTTGTGACTGAGATGCTCAGCCCGCTGCATGAACGGCGCCTCAGACAGATGGGGTCCGACGATCCCACGCCCGACAGAACCGACCAGCTGAAGGCCCGCCCTCAGTACAACCGCAATTCCATGTATCTAAAGAGAGAAGATAGTACATATGCCGAGATTGCATATTACAGCGATACGGAAGCCACCGAATGGTCATGGGCGACTCGTTTTATGGATATCAACCTGGATGGTTATGAAGATTTGATTGTCAATACCGGCTATACCTATGATATCCTGGATATAGATACCCAGGCCGGAATGATTCAGGAAGGAAGAAATATGGATGAGAATTTTGACGTCCTGGTGGATCGGGCTCCTCCGCTGCATCTCAAAAATAAGTTTTTACAAAATAACGGAGATCTCTCTTTCAGAGATCGAAGCACAGAATGGGGATTCTCTGAGGAAGATGTTTCCCATGGCCTGGCCACCGCTGATCTTGATAATGATGGGGATCTGGATTTTGTGAGTAATCGTCTTAATAAAACGGCCACTGTTTTTGAGAATAAAACGAATGCCCCACGTATTGCGGTTCGGCTGCAAGGTGAAAAACCGAATACACAGGGTATCGGAGCGAAAGTTAGCCTGGAAAGTGATAGCATGAAGCAACAAAAACAGTTGTCTTCCGGAGGTGATTATCTCTCCGGATCCACCCCATTGGCGATGTTTGCCGCGGAAACAGAAGAGGAGTATACGATCAGGGTTACCTGGCCGGACGGTGACTTAAGCCGGGTTGAGAATGTTCAGGCTAACCGGATTTATGAAATTAAGGAGACAGAAGCCCAGGAAGTATCAAATACGGATATAACCAAAGTAGCTGATTATTCTCCGATCTTTGAAGATGTTTCGCATCGTATAGAACATACCCATCACGAAGATCCTTTTGACGATTCGAACTTACAACCACTCTTGCCGGCAAAGCTTAGTCAATTTGGGCCTGGCGTAACCTGGATCGACATAGACAGAGATGGAGATGACGACCTGCTCATCGCTTCCGGCAAAGGAGGTACCATCGGGGCATTCGAAAACAGGGGAGACGGTTCGTTTAGTGAGATGGATCAATCCCCTTTTGAGAAAACGGCACCCGGTGATCAAACTGCAATTATAGGATGGGGTACGGAGCAGGGAACCAATCTATTAGTTGGAAGCGCCAATTACGAGCAGGGAAATCCACAGGTACCATCCGCTTTTGGATATCGATTTGAGAATGCACAGTCACAACAAATGGGTACACTCTCCAATTACTCAACTACCGGTCCCTTATCTGCTGCGGATTATGACAATGACGGAGATGTCGATCTGTTCCTGGGTGGACGATTTGTACCGGCACATTACCCGAGAAACGCCACATCCCGGCTGTTCAAAAATGAAAATGGTTTTTTTCGACTTGATGAGGTTAACTCCCGTAAACTGGGAGAAATAGGATTGATAACCGGATCAACATTTACTGACTATGATCAGGATGGGGACCAGGACCTGCTGCTAAGCCGTGAATGGGATTCAATCCTACTGATGGAAAACGATGGCGGGGTCTTTAACAACATAGCTAAACAGGTGGGACTTGCCGGGTTCAAAGGATGGTGGAGCGGAATTACTACCGGAGACTTTAATAATGATGGTCGCCCCGATATTGTGGTCGCAAACTGGGGATTGAACAGTTCCTACCAGTTGGAATATGGAGAACCTATCCGGATGTATTATGATGATTTTAACGGTGACCGGCGGGTAGACATAATTGAGGCATATGCCAACCGTAATAATAATTACGTTCCCCGAAAAAAAATGTACGAGTATAATTCGCTTCCAGTCATTTCGAACCGGGTTAACAGTTACGAAGAGTTTGGAGAATCGACACTTCAGGATTTCTTTGGCAATCGGTTGTCACGTATTCCGTTTAAGGAGATAAACACGCTGAAACACATGCTCTTTTTAAGTTCGGAAGAAGGATTTAAGGCACATCCTCTTCCACCAGCGGTACAATTTAGTGCTGGATTTCATGTTGGAGTTGCTGATGTCAATAACGACGGGAATGAAGATCTTTTTATGAGTCAAAACTTTTTTGGTGTACCACGGCAGGTACCCCGCCTTGATGCCGGACGGGGACTTCTGTTGCAAGGAGACGGGACGGGGAACTTTTCAGTTATCCCGGGTAGTCGTTCCGGAATAAAAGTATACGGCGAACAGCGTGGAGCTGCCTTTGCTGACTTTAACCGGGATGGAAAAGTAGATCTGGCCGTTTCCCAAAATGAAAATAAAACCAAACTGTACGTTAATCAGATTACGCGAGAGGGATATCATGTTACCCTGAAAGGGCCCAGCGAAAACAGTAACGGCGTGGGCTCGGCTGTCCGCCTCAATTATCATGATTCCGGGAAGGGTCCCCTGCGGGAGATTCAAAGTGGTTCAGGATACTGGTCACAAAGCAGTTACACCCAGGTACTTGGCGTAAAACAGGGAGCAACAGTTGAGAGTATCCAGGTACATTGGTTTGATGGTCGCAGGCAAACAGTGGATGTAACCGAGGGAAAGAGAAATTATATTATCGAATTTCCGGACGAAGAAGGATGAACGAGTAAAACGATTTTATATTTATTATACCTGAATTCGGGATATGAAGCGATAGAACGTATTATCATTGTTAACCTTTCCCGGCCTTTGAAATTTTGTTGGTACAGTGATCGTAGCCGAAACGTTAAGAAACCATTGCTGTTTGAGAACCGCGCTTCTCAGCGGTTCGAGTTCAATGGTTTTAGTGCAGGCGCAGGGAACGCAACAATAATTTCACCAGCCGGCGACGTTTTTGGTTCGTTTTTTCGTCGTTGAAAAATGAACTACTCAAATAGTGTTTAATTGGCATAAAAAGGAATAGTTAGCAAACTCTTAACCCGAGCTAACGTTAATAAATAAAACAGGTTCAATATGAAAATGACTATACACAAGCACATCTTACTACTGGCTGTGTTGTTTTTGGGAATAGCAAGTCAGCAGGCGATCGCTGATGACGGTTACCGGCTCTGGCTGCGCTACGACCAGATTTCGGATAAAGCTGAACTCCAGCAATATCGCTCTGCTATTAAACAGGTTGTGCTAAGTGATGACTCGGATACGATGGCATTGGTTAAGAAAGAGATCAGCAAAGGACTCAGTGGCTTGCTCGGCAAAAAAGTTCCGGT
>JBEPXS010000256.1:0-5360 GCA_041641755.1 Balneolaceae bacterium | reverse complement strand
GCTCTTTTACTGTGATAAGTTTTCTTCTGAAATTTCTCCTTCGGGACGAACGGTTAGCTGCCGGGGATTGGTTCCGTCGGCATTCATCACCCAGATCGTTTTTTTCGGGCCAATATACACAATCTGGTTTCCTTCCGGTGACCAGTCCGGCATGCCGCCGTGTTCGTTAAGCTGCTTCGGATTGCTCCCGTCGGCATCCATCACCCACACTTGGTTATCCGACTGAACTACGATTTGTTTCCCGTTGGGTGAGTATTTTGGGTAGCGATTAGTTCCCTCTATAAAGGTTAGGTAAGATGAAGTCGAATCAGTTAGATTAAATGTCCAGAGTGAATCCCCGATCACTTCGCCAGTTGATGTTACAGCACGTGTTCTATATAGTATTTCTTTTCCCGAAGAATGCCAATCTGGATAATTTCCAAACTTTACAATATTTATCTCAAAATTCTTAATAAGATTGAAAAGCCAAATGCCGCATGTTTTAATTTCATTACAAATTGATTGGCTGTACGTTACCCACTTGCCATTGGGCGACCAGGCGGGAAAGAAGTTCCGTCCTTCAAAAGTAATTTGCTGGATGCTAGCCGTGTCAATAGTTTGCCCGTTAAACCGGGCTTTGTAGATTTGCGCGCCGTGCTCAAACACGATGGAATCCCCCGACGGGCTCCAGTCGGCATAAATGGACTGGCCGTCCAGCAGCTTGCGTTTGCCGCTCCCGTCGGCGTTCATCATCCACAGGCCGGTCGAGTCCGCCTCATGGGTGGTCCTGTTTTGGGCTGGGTCGTATTTAACCACCCCATGGTTATAATAGAGAATCTTATCCTGAGTGGGATGCCAGCGGGGAAAGCTTTGCAGGGTTGGCGGAGGGATGCCGGGGGTGTTCCACATCCCTTCCTCTTCTTTGGAATCCGTAAGGGAACATCCTGGAAACAGCCCCCAGGAAATGACGGCGATAAATAAAATGAGCGGCAGTGCAATCTTTCTCATGACTTCCTCTCTTCGGGTATCATTTAAATAAACAACTCCTCTTGCCGCTGAAACCGAAAGGCGATGGTTCTCTCTTTTTTGATAATCCTTACTTTAAATAGGTAAAAATAAACGCCTAACGCAAGTTTTTACTCTTTTTTCCTGTTTGAGCGGGTGGAGTAAGGATTGGTCTTTTTGGTTAAAAACAGATGTGCATCACAGCTAACCATATCGACCTTACCAGTATAATTTCTTATATTTGGATTTCCGTAAAACAAAAAATATAACCCGATACCATGAAGATTGGTTCAATAGATCTGGGTGATAAACCTCTGCTTTTGGCTCCGATGGAGGATGTTACCGATTCACCTTTCCGCCTTATGTGCCGCAGAAGAGGTGCCTGCATCGTCTATACCGAATTTATAAGCTCCGAAGCTATCGTACGTGACGTAAATGGAGCAAAACAGAAAATGGATTTCAGTGAAGAGGAACGTCCCTTTGGGATACAGATCTTCGGCAGCCGCGAAGAAGCGATGGAGGGAGCCGCCCAAACCGCCGAAGCCCAGAATCCGGACCTGGTCGATATCAACTTTGGGTGCCCGGTTTACAAAATTGCCAAAAAGGGAGCCGGTGCCGGTTGCCTGAAAGATCTGGAACTAATGGAGCGAATGGCCGGCAGCGTGGTAGATGCGGTTGACGGTCGGCCGGTGACGGTTAAAACCCGGCTCGGCTGGGACGACAGAACAATTCGTATCAGTGAAGTGGCACTGATGCTGCAAAAACTGGGAGTGAAGGCACTGACGGTACATGCCCGTACCCGCAACCAGAAATATAAAGGCGAAGCGCGGTGGGAATGGCTCAAGAAACTAAAAAACACACCCGGCCTGGAGATACCGATTATCGGAAATGGTGACGTGACTACGCCACAGGATGCTAAACGCATGTTTGATGAAACCGGGGTCGACGGCGTGATGATCGGACGCGGTGCTATCGGCAGTCCCTGGATTTTCGAGCAGACACGCCACTATCTTGAGACAGGAGAACTGCTGCCACCTCCCTCCGTGGATGACCGTATTAAGTTAGCTGCTGAGCAACTGCGCCGTTCGGTTGAGCACCATGGAGAACGATATGGGGTCATCATCATGAAAAAACACTACGGTCAGTATCTGAAAGGAGTACGCAACAGCCGTAAACTGCGGGGAGCCATCATGGAAGAAAAGGAGATGCAGCCGATCCTTGAACTATTGCTCAACTTCAAAGAACAGGAGATGTACGCAACGGCTTCGTAGGTTGGTTATTGAGGTATTGTTTGGATTTTTAGGTTATCAGATTTGGTGGACTTTAATTTTCGTATTGCGTACTACGTATTTGCGGTATCCTTTCTAGTATTTCACAACAAATTTTTGTCAGTCTAAGTAATCGCAGTACGTAGTGCCATCTCCTCAACGCTTCTGAATCAAATTCTTCATCATCCTGGCACTTTCCGGGGCATTCCCACCCGTGTTGTTAAAATAGACCCGGGCCTCTCGTCCCTGGTCCAGGTGGTTCCCTATGATTTCGGCCCAGGGTTCTAAATCTTCTTCAGTGTAGGAATATTTGTAGCCGCCTTCCAGCCCGTGGAATCGGATGTAGATAAAATCGGTCGTGGGCGTACAGTCGTCAGGCATTTTCCCGGAACTCACCCAAACTATCGCCGAATCATGTTCATCCAGCAGGTTGTACACTTCATCATCAAGCCATGATACATCCCGGAACTCGAAGGCATAACGGTTAGAGTCAGGAAGAAGGTTCAGAAAATCTTCCAGCTTCTCGGTGTCTTTCCGAAAGCTGGGCGGGAACTGCCAAAAAATGGTGCCGAGGGCTTCGCCCAGCCCATCCACCCGATCGAGGAAACGGGACAGGTATTCTTCCACATTATCCAGTTTATTGTAGTGGGTAATTTGCCTGCTTCCCTTCACCGAATATGAAAAATCGTCCGACGCCTTGTTGCGCCATCCTTTTACCATGTTTTCGAACGGGAGGCGGTAGAAGGTGGCATTAATCTCAACAGAGCCGAACTGCTTAACATAATATTCCAGCATGTCACTCTTGCTAGTTCCCGCTGGATAGAAGCCGCCTATCCAGTTGTCGTACGACCATCCACTGGTGCCGATATGTAACCGGAAAGACAAATCCATATACCTGTCTTTATCTTTTTTGGGTTAGTTTTTTTAACTCATATCTGCTTACATCAGTTCAATGAAATCTATTAAAGTTGCCTGCCGGTTTGGGTTTGTGAATCATCCATAATTAAAATTCGTAGAGTCATCAGTACACCCAACAAAATACAACCATTATGCTAACTCGATTGTTACGAGCGCTCTCAGCTGTATTTAACGTATACAGCTTCTACACCAACCCGGTGAAGTTTATTGTTACTTTGCTGGTAGCCCTGATCCTGCCTTATCTGGCATATATTCTGCTGGGAGGAGTGGTATTTATAATCGTACTGGTTTTGGGGATTTATCTGATGTACAGAACTATTACCTACAAAGAAGGATAATTTTTAAAAAGATAGGGATCAGGGTTTCAGATTAATATTAACTCCCACAGAAAGCCAAAATGGCTCAAAACTAAAAGGAAGTTCGTCCCTATTTAGAGGTGTCGCAACACCGTACTGGGCTTCTACCTGGAAATTATTACTCCCGAAACGGGCAAATGCAGCCGGTTCAAAAAATGTGCCTGACTCGGCTTCCGTAATAATCTGACTGTTGGTTTCAAACTCGGTAAATGTAATCTGTGCCAGTCTCACAGCCAATCCTGCTTCTACAAAGCCTGTCTCAATCCCGATATTACTCTGCCCAAACACTTTATTGTACTTGCCGGTTGTTCGTACCTCCTCACCTTGGTTCAGATTCAAAAAATCGAAGTCATCCACGGATGATGACGACCCGAATCCCAGCCCACCTAATAGTTCAAATCTGCCAATTTTGCCAAATGGTCTGAAATAGGTCATTCCTAATTCACCATATGTGTGTTCGTGAAAATCTTCATTGACAGAACCATCCGAATGTGTCACTTCCTGACTTCCGAAAGAAGCCCCACCAACTACGCCAAGATTATCCGAAAAAGCGTATGCCCCATGCAGATCGAACCCGTTGGTTCCCGCCCTGGCATTTGCATTAAATTCCTTCTTTTTATCCAATAGATGGGAATGGCTTGCATTCGGTACGTAGATAGGTGCACATCCCTGCAAAAACAAAAAAACTGCCAAAACAGTATATATGATATGACGTATTCCCATAACGCTCCCCTTTTTTGATAAAATTCATTATCCCTAATTAATTATTTTCATCAAAACTTACAAATAGTCAGTCCCAACATATGTTCTTAACACCTCAGGAACTTTTATTTTTTCATCCTCTTCCTGGTAGGTCTCAAGTATGGCGGATACAACCCGAGGCAGTGCCAGGCCGGATCCATTGAGCGTATGAAGTGTTTTGGTATTTCCCTGCTTATCCCGATACCGCAATTGCATTCGACGGGCCTGGAATCCCACAAAGTTAGAGCAGGAGCTAACTTCCAGCCAACGCTGTTGTCCCGGGCTCCATACCTCAAGATCATACTTTTTAGACTGGGTAAATCCCATATCGCCGGTACACATAAGAAGCGTACGGTAGGGCAACTCCAGTGCCTCTAATAACGACTCGGCATACTCCCTGAGGCTTTCCAACTCATTATATGAATCGTCAGGATGGACAATCTTTACCAGTTCTACCTTATCAAACTGGTGCAGCCGGTTCAGGCCGCGTACGTCCTTACCATAGGATCCCGCTTCGCGCCGCCAGCAAGGGGTATAGGCCACGTAGTAAACAGGCAGTTCATCGTCATTAATAATTTCATCACGATGAAAATTAGTTACCGGCACCTCTGCCGTGGGAATCAAGAAAAATTCGTCGCGCGGTATCTCGTACATCATATCCTCTTTGTCCGGAATATTACCAGTTCCACGAGCCGAATCTTCATTTACAAAAAAGGGCGGTTGAATTTCGGTGTATCCATGTTCAATCGCTTCGTTAATGAAATAGTTGATCAGGGCCCGCTGTAACCTTGCTATGGGTCCCAGGTAGAATGGAAATCCTGCTCCGGTGACTTTGGCTCCCCGTTCAAAATCAACCCAGCCGAAATCTTCAGCCAATTCCCAGTGTGGCTTCCGCCACTCTTCCTGGGAAGGATCGCCCCACGTTTTAAAAATTTCATTATCATCCTCTGTAGCTCCCACCGGCACCGATTTATGCGGAACGTTTGGGACCTGCAGCAGCAACTCATCACGCTTCTTTTTTTGCTCCTTCAGATTCTCTTCCAGTTCCTTAATCTCTCCTTTCAGTTTACTGGTGTAATCAATAATCTCCCGG
>JBEPXS010000255.1:0-5453 GCA_041641755.1 Balneolaceae bacterium | reverse complement strand
AAACCACTGTAATCAAAAACGAGGTACCCCGACTGCTGGATGATTTGAATGCAACTACGCTGCTTGATCTCCCATGCGGCGACCTGCACTGGATCGGAGAGATTGACTTGCCTGTCGAAAACTATATCGGCGCAGACATCGTACCTGAGCTGATTAAAAAAAATCACAATCGATTCTCTGACTCCAAGCAGAAGCGATTTGAAGTGCTGGATCTGACTACCGATCCGTTACCTAACGCCGACATTATCCTTTGCCGGGACTGCCTGGTACACTTTTCGTTTGAGGATATAGAAAAAGCTATACGTAATTTAAAAACCAGCCCCATCGAATGGCTGCTTACCTCCACTTTTACCGATTGCAAAGAGAATAAGGATATTTGTACGGGCGACTGGCGGGTAATCAACCTGGAAGCCCCACCCTTTAACTTCCTCTCTCCCCATCGTTTAATAAATGAACAATGCACCGAAGGAGATGGAAAGTTCAGCGATAAAAGCCTTGCCCTTTGGCGAATCCGTGATCTGCCTGAAATTTAAAACTTTTCTTTTCCAGGCCACCTATCTAACTGTAAATCTGATTTAATTCTGAAGATTTTAATCGGAACTTGGAATTTCTGAAATAATTGATAAGTTGGATTTATAATTAGTGACAATACTGATAATTCAAAGGATAAAAATGACCATGAATAGGCATAAAATCATAAGTGGATTCGCAACCTTACTTCTCTCCTTTTCTCTTATCGCTTGCGGTGGAAATAATAAAAGCGAGACAGAATCAACTGATGAATCAAGTACCTCCACTACCCAACAGCAAACCATGTCTCAAGCCGAAACGACTTCAGAGCCCGATCAGAAATTAAACTTAAATACCGCTTCTGAAGAGGATTTTAAAACGATACCCGGCGTGGGAGATCAGATGGTTCATGAGTTTGAAGAATACCGGCCGTACGTAAGTATTCAACAATTCCGGCAAGAGATTGGAAAGTATGTGGACGAGGAACAGGTCGCTTCTTATGAGAAGTTTGTATTTGTACCTATTAATCCCAATGAATGTGATGCAGCTACCCTGCAACAAATCCCTGGTCTAGAAGCATCAGAAGCGGAAAAACTCATAGCTGCCCGACCGTTTGAATCAGATGATGCATTCCTTCAGCAACTTTCCGAGTTTGTGAACGAGGAACAACTTTCAACTGCTAAAAATTATTTGGTTTCTGAGTAATGGCAGAAACTGTTGAACAGCAGTACCGCCGGTTTTTATTAATGGTATCGGGTTTTATTTTTCTTGGATCCATAGTTGAACTCGTATTTGTTGAACATTACGAAAGTGTTATTCAACTGGTGCCTTTCGGACTTGCCGCCATAGGTCTGGTCATTGTTTTAATCGCATTGTACAGGAGCAGTGGGCGAATATTTCAATGGCTCCGATATATTATGATTTTTATAGCTCTTGGCAGCTTGTTCGGTGTTTACGAACATCTTGAACATAACTACGAATTTGCACTGGAAATTAAGCCAAATATCACTGCCGGCAAGGCCATTGTGGAAGCATTATACGGAGCAAGTCCCATTATAGCTCCCGGCATTCTTTGCTTGGGTGCCGTGCTTGCCTATGCAGCCACCTGGAGACATCCAAAGATCGGTTCCTGACGAAAAATGGTAATAGCCGATCTCCGAATATATAAATTAGTCGGTGTTAAGCAACTGGTTAGTTAATTAATTTTGAACAAGTGTTTAAGCTGTGTTTACGGGTAAAAATGATAATTGTGTTGTTTACCATTCGGTTTATTCTTTGAACTTTTCTTTAATTACTGAAAATTATTCCTGTATAAGGAACTTGCTTAATTTAAAAATCAACTGTTCTTACATCTCCCCTAAAGTTGGTGATTTCAATTTTCTGTATGTTATCAGGAGACAGTAAATATCTACCGGATTGGGAAAGGAACCCGGATCCGTAATAAAATTCCTTTTTCTTCACGGTTCCATTCTTAAAGAATATAAGAGCACTTGCATCATCATCCCGTATTTTCACAAGATCATTTACATTTTTCTTTTTAAAACTTCTTAGCTCACCCCGGTTTTGTGAAGCCATGACGACCAGATTATTTCGGGCATCCATAAAGGAAATCAACGCTTTGGCATCTCCGGGAACAAAGAAACCGCTCTGCTCAAAATCTGTTATATTGAAAGTTCCGTCTCCATTTCCCATAAGTACCAATCCGTTTAATGCATCTGCTTTACCCGTAGATAGTTCCATACCGTAGTCATTTCCTGTTAGTAGAACATCCGTGATTCCATCATTATTTAGATCCTGGGTTGCACAACCGTATACCGGGGCCAACTGTACTTTGTCGGGCAGTGGTGTTATTTCAAAATGTCCATCACCAACATTTTCGATATAAGATGATTCCATATGATTTGCCTGATACGTAAGCATGCCCGAAGATTCAAATCGGGCAAGCAGGTTGCTCATGGATGTGACGGCAAATTCCTGGAAGGTTTCAAACCTTTCTTCAATAGATGGAATCTGCTCCATTAAATTTCGCCGACCATGATAGGGGACTTCCACTTTATTTCCCTTTTGACTTTTCATAAAAACAGAAGGGATCATATCAAACACCCCATTATTATCAAAATCATTGGCATAAACCTTTACCGGATACCTATCACTACCCTGGAAATAGGTATTTGTCCCAAGGTTACCTGCTATATAATCGATATCTCCGTCACGGTCAAAATCACCACCACACAAGCTGTTCCACCAACCTTTGTAGTTGGCAATGCCTGTTTCATCAGTTATATCAGTGAGTGTACCGGATTCATTTTTCAAAAACCGCAATGACATCCATTCCCCTGCCAGCACCAGATCTGTCCATCCGTCATCATTAAAGTCACTCCATAACGCGTCCGAAATCATACCTATTTCGTCAAGCACCGGGGCTATTTCAGCATTAGCAATTTCGAAATTTATCTGTCCTTCTTTAGTATTATTCTTCAGAACATAACTATTCACCGGTTTCGGATACTGGTGGGGCTCTACCCTTCCTCCCACAAAAAGATCAAGGTCACCATCTCGGTCAAAATCAGACGCCCGAACCGCCGAACCGCTCGACAAAAATGAAGGCAGCACCTCTTCGGCCAATCTGAACTTTCCTCCATCATTAACAAAGAACCGATCCTGGTATGCCCTGTCTCCCGGCGTATGTTCGTAACTGCCACTTACAATGTAAAGGTCATCATCCCCGTCTCCGTCGGCATCAAAAAACAGACTACCCATCTCTTCTTCACGAGATTGCGAACTGCTCCCTACGAGCAGATCTTCCTCCTTAGTAAACGTTCCGTCCTTTTGCTGTATCAGAAACCGCCCTTTGTGTTCGAAAGAACCCGATATATAAATATCATTCAGTTCATCCCCATTTACATTACCCACCGCCAGTCCGGGCCCATATTGTGATAATTTATGTGGAAGCAGCGGCTGCACATTGAAATCATTAAAGTCCCACTCATTGTGTATATATTCAAAACCAATTTCATCTGTTACTTCATTCAAAAGAGGAGGTTTCCGAGTGGCTTGAGCTCTTTTATTCTTAGGCATATCTGTTGCATCTTCTTGTTTAACAGTAAGTACCTGATTGGGTTTTACATCCCGAATCACCTGCATGGTACTGTCCGGCCATGTTACTGTCAGCTTTTTCACTAGTGTACTATCCCCAAGCCCAAAATGGACAATTGGCTCCACGCTGGACTCATACCCACGGTAAAGGGTATGTTCGTGAAACTGCTTTTTACCATCACCATATTCGATTTCAACAAATGCCCCCAGGCCCAATCTGTTATTACCCGAACCCTCAAGCCTAATTCTTAAATAATTGTTTTTTTCGGGATACAATTCAGCCAGCCGATTCTTAAATATAAAAGCACGTTGGTCGGTGTTGTTTACTACAAAATCCAGGGCACCGTCATTATTGAGATCAACCGGTGCAGCCCCATTAGAAAAGGAAGGAATATTCATGCCCCACTGCTCTGTTACATCTTCAAAGGTAAGTCCATTTTCCCTTCCTGTTACCTCACCATTATTCCTATATATATAATTACTTATTTTTATTTGGGGTATTATAGGTAGTAGCTCTTCTTGTGAAATATACCTTGGATATAGATTAAAGATCTCCTCAAAATCGTTATCATTCATTCCTTTTGGAAATCCATTGGTAATCATCATATCCCTCCAGCCATCATTGTCAAAATCTACCAGCAATGGAGCCCAACTCCAGTCAGTTTCTGCAATTCCGGCATATATACCTACATCACTGTATAAAGGATCTCCGGTTACGGGGTGATCCCCTTGGTAAACCTGTAATACATTCCTAACAAATTGATTATCATAATTGTCCCTCTTGTGTCTGATGTAGGATGAATAATCATTAGGTTCAAGCATTTTTTTCTTCCTATAACTGTCATCAGGTCGCATGTCAACAACGAGCACTTCAGGATAAGAATCATTATTAAGATCAGCGACATCATTTCCCATTGCAGCATATGCGGTATGTTTAAAAACCTGAGACGACTTATCGGTAAAAGTACCATCTCCATTATTCATATAAAGTAGATCGTTGGTATAGAAATCATTGGCGACATAGACATCTTTCCAACCATCCCGATTGATGTCAACTATGTTTAATCCCAGACCAAACCCCTCCTCAGTGATTCCAACGGCATCACTTACATCCCTAAAATAGGGATGTCCCAATGAATCAGCTCCTTCGTTTCTAAAAAGTCGATCTCTGGTTTCGGACGCCTGATTTCCCATATTGTTTGAGAACCGATTCATCGAATTATTTTTATTAAATTGATTCACCATTAGATAAAGATCCAGATCCTCATCATTGTCATAATCAAAAAATGCAGCCATTGTCGTGTGTCCCGAAAAGTCCAGGTTATATTCCTCTGCCATATCCTTGAAAACAGGTATGTTATCTTCGTTGACGCCCTGATTGATATACAGAAGACTTGTTCGTTGTACAGCCTCATTATTTGTAGTGGCGCACACATAGATATCCATCAAGCCGTCACTATTAATATCTATAACTGCAACACCCGAACTCCATCTATTTTGGGCAGCGACATTTGCCTCCCGGGTAATATTCCTAAACTTGAATCCGCCCTGATTCAAGTATAACTCATTATTAACCATGAGTCCGGTAAAATAGATATCTTGCAGACCATCATTATTAAAATCTGCAATCCCCACACCTCCTCCGTTATACATATTGGTATGATTGATTATATTCAAGGAATCACTTTCCACTATTGTATTTGAAAATGTGACACCTGTCTCATCGGAGGCTAAATGTTGGAATAACGTATCAGATCTGTTACACGCTCCTATCAACAGCATCGTTAATATCCCAATTAAATATAAAACCGGCTTATTAAGGCATTCCTTCTTCATAAAGTTTGACA
>JBEPXS010000254.1:0-5498 GCA_041641755.1 Balneolaceae bacterium | reverse complement strand
GAGCAAAGTTTTGGTAAAGGATTGGTGCAGGTGGTGCGGCCACTCTCGTATAACACAGCTCTAAAGATAACAACTGCAAAGTATTATATACCCAGTGGACGAAGTATCCAATCCATAACGTATACGCATGATGAGAATAATTCCCAGATTGATAAACCGGATTCAGTCCGTAAAGCATTTCAGACCCGGAATGGGCGTACAGTATACGATGGGCAGGGGATTGCACCGGACATAACGGTAACAAACCCTGCGCCAAGTCTGCTTGAAACCGCACTGTATCAGAACAGCCATTTCTTTTTCTTTGCAAATCAGTATGTAGCGAACCACGACACGCTGGAGGTACAGTCACTGACCGACTCGATTTTTGCTGATTTCCAGCAGTATTTGAAGAAGAAAAATTTCAGTTATGAAACTCAGACAGAACAGCATTTGGAAAAAGTTGAAAAACATTTTGCCAGCCTGGATGAAGGGGCAACAGTAACCGAAAGCCTGAATCAACTGGAGCAGGCGATAGCCGAAGAAAAGCAGCAAGATTTGCAGGAGCAGAAAGAAAATCTGAAGAAAATTCTTTATCTGGAACTGGTTTCACGTTACAGAGGGCAAACAGGCAAACACAAGGCGTCTGTCCGCTTTGATCCGTTTGTTGAAAAGAGTATTGAAGTTATAAATAATGCCAATCATTATCGCAGTATACTGGCAATCAAACAATAATATTTGGGTAAGGCAGACCTACATATCCACACCACCGCTTCCGATGGACGAATAAGTCCTAATGAGATAGTGCCACTGGCATGCGAAAATGGATTAGAGGTCATTGCGATAACAGATCACGATACAATTAAAGGATATTTTCCTGCCAGAGAAGCAGCCAAAGAATTGGAAGTGGAGGTGCTACCGGGGGTTGAATTGACCTGTGACTTTAATGGCAGGGAGAGCCATCTGCTTGCATACTGTTTTGATGTGGAAAATGACGGAATGAAAAAACTGCTGGCTGAACACAAACAAGCCCGCCTGGATAGGATAGAATGGATTGTAGGAGAACTTACCCAACAAGGACTGGAGATTGATAAGGAAGAGGTACGTGCCGAGGCGGGCGGTGGTAATGTCGGTCGCCCTCATGTAGCTTCGGTTTTAGTTAAAAAGGGATATGTAGGCAGTGCCAAAGAAGCATTTATCCGGTATTTGGGTAATCACGCGCTGGGTCCCATCCAAAGCTATTACGTCTCATACCATCAAGCCATACAGCATATCAGAAGTGCAGGCGGTGCCACGGTTTTAGCCCATCCCGGAGTGTTGTATTCCCAAAGTGAGCTGGAAGAATGGATACAGGCCGGCCTTGACGGTATTGAAGTTGTACATCCCAGCCATAATTATGAAAAACAAAAAAAGTTTCAGGAAATTGCCGATCAAAATAACTTGCTAAAGACAGGAGGTAGTGACTATCATGGAAATGGGGAAGGTTATTTACGTCATTTTGGAGTGATTAATATGAGTTTGAATGAAGTGGACAAACTCAAGAGAATGACCCGGCAACGAAAACAAATATCAGTTTAAAAATATTTTTAATGTCAGTTCGACAGATTGAAGCAGATATTTCAGATAACCCATGTAAGATAGGTATTGTGGCGGCACAGTGGAATTCGTTTGTAACCGACAAGATGCTTTCGGGCGCACTTGATGTTTTAAAAAGGAAAGGTGTGGCAGAAGAAAACATTGTCGTAGTACGCTGTCCCGGATCCTATGAGATACCTTTGACTGTTCAGAAACTGTTAGATAAGGTGGACGGAGTGATAGCAATAGGTGCCGTTATTCGTGGAGATACTCCTCATTTTGATTATGTTTGCGAGGCGGTAAACAATGGAGTTTCCGATCTTATGCTCTCTTCCGGCAAACCGATCGGCTTTGGAGTATTAACTACCGATACCGTAGAACAAGCAACAATACGTGCCGACACTGAGTCTTCCAAAGGCAATAAAGGAGCCGAAGCAGCACTTGCCGTATTAGAAATGATTTCACTAACACAACAAATAGAGAACTTATAGGTTAACTTGCTTGAATAACCGAGTTTAAAGCACTAATATAATGAGCTTTTAAATAACTCATTAGGATGTCATTGGAACCGATTCAGCTTACAGACAAAGAACAGGATGTTGTGGACAAACAGAAGCAGCAGGAGCTTGTTGCTTCCGGTGAAGTCCCCAGACATGTAGCCATCATTATGGATGGTAACGGCCGATGGGCAAAGAGTAAGGGTAACATCAGGGCCCATGGTCATAAGGTCGGTGTGGATTCGGTACGTGATATAACCGAAGCCTGTGCACAACTTGGGGTCGATTATCTGACGCTTTATGCCTTCTCTACAGAAAATTGGGGGCGGCCCAAAGCAGAAGTAAATGCACTGATGCGCCTGCTGGTAAATTCACTCAGAAAAGAAGCTGAGAATCTTCACAAAAATAATATTAAGCTGGGTACCATCGGGCAAATTGAGCGGTTCCCTAAGAAATGCCAGGAAGAACTTAAAGAAGCTTCAGACCTGACTTGTGATAACACACGCCTGCATCTATGTCTTGCTCTCAGTTATTCAGGGCGTTGGGATATCACAGAGGCCGTGAAAAAACTGGCTCACCAGGTTAAGAAAGGTGAACTCAATCCAGAAGATATCGATGACAGCCTGATTAGTTCGCACTTGTCAACAGCTGAAATACCGGATCCCGATCTAATCATCCGGACCAGCGGTGAATACCGCATAAGCAATTTCTTGCTTTGGCAACTGGCCTACTCAGAATTATATATAACAGAAACCTACTGGCCGGATTTTCGCAGAGATGAGCTCTATAAAGCCATTCAATCATACCAGAGCCGCGAACGAAGATTCGGAAAATTAGAGGATAATAATTCACAAAAGAAAAAGGCCGGTTCTTACGTTTAGTACACTCAAATTAATCCAGAAGTCTAATCAGCGATCAAAGAAAATCGTGTTTCAACGCTTATTAATTAAAGCTTTACCATTTTTTCTTCTTACATTTTTCACATTCATTTCTACTGCGGTTTACGCACAGGATATTTCTGGTGATTCGCTGGACTTCGAGATCACCAATCCGTTACAGGAGACTCCCTCCCAGTACGAGGTTTTGAGCCTTACCGTTGAGGGGGCGAATACCCTGCGCAAGTCGTTTATTGAAAGTACGAGTGGACTTGAGGTGGGATCAACCATAACGGTGCCCGGTGATGATATCAGTCAGGCTATAAAGAATCTAAACAGGACGGGACTTTTCTCGGATATTAAGATTAATCAGAGGGGCACTACGGCTAATGGTATTCATTTGGTACTAAAGCTAGAGGAGCAGCCTCGTCTTTCCAACTATGAAATACGGGGAGTTAAAAGATCTCAGCGTAGGGATTTACAAGAACGATTGAATCTATTGGAAGGGTTTGCAGTAACTCAGTCTGCCAAAACCCAGGCAATAAATACCATTAAGAATTTCTACAAAGAAAAGGGATACTGGTATACTGAAGTAAAGGTATCTACCAGTGAACCGGATACCGTCAATAACCGGGTTACAATGTACTTCGACATTAAGCCGGGGGAACGGCTCGAGATTAAGGATATCCGGTTTGAAGGCAATGAGCATTTCGAAGAGAAACCACTCCGGAAATCACTGGACACCATTAAGGAAGATCGCTGGTGGAAATTTTTCTCCAAAAAACTGTTCAAACAGGAAGATTATGAAGAGGCTAAAACCAATCTTCGTAGTTTTTATAGTGAGAATGGATTTCGAGACTTTTACATTGTAGATGATTCGGTATTTACCTACAATTATAAAGATGATAAAGAGGGCGTCGGAGTCTGGATAAAGGTTCATGAAGGTCCTCAATATAAGGTTCGTGACATTACGTGGGAGGGGAATACGGTATATGAGGATCAACAGCTTACCCAGGCACTGGGCTTTGAAAAGGGCGATGTCTTCAATCAGAAAAAATTTGAAGAAAATCTCCAATTTAGCCAGGATAATACCGACGTTACCAGTCTCTATCAAAATATCGGGTACCTGTTTTTTCAGGTACAGCCACAGATTGAGGTTGTAGGGGAAGATTCTGTGGATCTTCACATGAGCATCATTGAGGATGAGATTGCAACTATCAATCAGGTCTCTTTCAGTGGCAATAGTAAAACCCATGATGATGTGGTTCGAAGAACTCTGCGGACTATTCCCGGGAAAACCTATAGCCGCCAGGCCATTATGCGTACCATCCGAGAATTGGGACAGCTGGGCTATTTCCAGACCAAGAATATTACGCCCGATATAAATCCGGATATGGAAGCGAAGACCGTTGATATCAGCTACCAGCTTGATGAATCACAGAGTACCGATAATTTTGAATTCTCCGGTGGATTTGGGGGACGGGGTATCGGTTTAATTCTCTCTGCCCGGCTTAATTTCAATAATTTCTCGATGGGCCGTGCTTTACGGGGAGAAGGTTATAATCCGATTCCTTCAGGCGACGGGCAGAAACTTTCTCTGGGTGTACAGGTCACCGGTGGCGGATATCAGAGTTACAGCTTTGGTTTTCAGGAGCCATGGTTGAGCGGTAAACCCCTTTCACTTGGCGTAAACTTTAACTATAATCTGATCAATTACAGGAATAGCAATATTAGGAATGAACTGTTTTCCAGCAGCGTTTCACTCGGTAAACGCCTGAAATGGCCGGATGACTATTTCACGGAGCGGACTGTATTATCATATCAATTGTATGATGTTGCAGGGGGAGCCTCTTTTCTTGCTGAAGGTACCTCCAGTGTACTGAGTATTAAACAGGTTATTGAGCGGAATTCGGTGGATAATCCTATTTCACCTACCACTGGTTCAAAACTAATGTTTTCCCTTGAGGTAGCCCCGCCGCTTCCTTCTTTCTCCCAGTTTTACAAAGCGAAGACCTCATATCAAAACCATACCACCCTTGCGGGTAAGCTCGTGTTTACTAACACTGTGGAGTATGGATATTTGGGTTATCTGGGACAAGGCCAGCGCAGTAACTTCCAGCGGTTCGTACTAGGTGGAACCCAACTACAGCAGCGCCAGAGCTTTGTAAATGATAATATTGATCTCAGAGGTTTCCCCGGTGGAAATAATGGTTCTATCTCACCTCGTGTAAATGGTCAGGAGGTCGGAGGCCGTATTTACAGCAAGTATTCAATGGAGTTACGTTATCCTGCAATATCCGAAGACCAGGTGCAGGTTATTCCGTATCTGTTTGCGGATGCCGGTAACGCGTATCTGAATCTTGAGGAGTTTTCTCCTTTCGAAGTAAAACGGGCTACGGGTGTTGGCGTACGCATATTTTTACCTATTCTTGGTCTTGTAGACCTGAGCTATGGTTATCGCCTGGACGGAATTCCAAACTCAAATCCACCAGTTAGGGCCGGTGATTGGGAGTTTCTGTTTAATATTGGTACTCCGTTCTAATGCGACTCTCTGCATCATATTGTTGGATGTTGC
>JBEPXS010000253.1:0-5524 GCA_041641755.1 Balneolaceae bacterium | reverse complement strand
GCATGTGGCAGAAAGTAGTAGATTCAAATCTAAAGGCATACGAAGCATCAGTAGAGTGGCAGCAGCAGACGGGTCGTCCAATAAATGATCGCGATTTCCACGCCTACAGGTGGCTGTTCGATGGCTATATACAGTTGGGGAACTATGAGGCAGCCTGTAGCCAGCTAAAAGATTTGGATCAGATGTTTGCAACGGCCAGGGAGAGAGGAGAAGCATACGGCATAATATCGGGAACCAGGGAAAAACTGACTGCGAAATATCAGGAAGCTTCCACCCCGGCGTGTGAGTAAACTAAGGAAAGAGTATCATTATATTTGGTTGAATTGTGTCTACTCTTACTTTATCATCAGCCGTCGTATTTGATGGTTACCCCAATCTGAGATATACAGGTAAGTACTGCTACTGCTTACAGCCAAGTGATAAGGCCGGTTAAATTGTGCTTCGGAACCGGGTCCGTTTTTATTTCCCGCTTCCCCATTTCCGGCCAGAGTTTGTACTTTATCATTTTTTATCATTCTGATGGCGTGATTCCCGGAGTCCGAGATGAAAATAGCACCTTTTGAGTTTACGGCGATGCCGGCCGGTCGGTTAAAACGGGCTTGATTCAGCGAGCCATCCTCAAATCCGACAGTCCCGTCACCTGCCAACGTCCTGACACGGCCGGTATTTACATCCACAGTGCGGATGCTGTGGGCAAAAAAGTCGGCAACATACAACGTGTTTTCTTCTGGTCCGAGGGCGATACTTACTGGTAGCATAAATCGAGCTTCATCGGCCGGACCGTCACGGAAGCCCTGTCGACCAATACCTGCCAGCGTTCTTGTTATGTTATCGGGACCGATGGTTCGTATTTTAAAATTATATCCATCGCTGATATAAAGAGTTTTATTGGAAGAGATGGCAACATCTGACGGGTTAAAAAACTGAGATTGAGTGGCTTCCCCATCCGTATCTCCGGCAAATCCATTGCCGGCTACCGTTCCCACTTTCCGGTTTGCACCAACGCTTCTGATGGCGTGATTGTTGGAATCAGCAATATAGAGAACACCGTTTGGGGCAAGGCTAACGCCCATAGGTTGAGCGAATCGTGCGTCTTGACCGATTCCATCTACAAATCCCGAGCTGCTACCATTACCTGCAATAGTTGTTACATTCTGGTTACGTTCCACTTTCCGTATAGTGAAATTGTCGGAGTCTCCAATAAAAAGATCACCCCGGGAATTAATGGCCATTCCCCAGGGATTGTTAAACCTGGCTTGTGTACCGGTGTCATTTCTGTACCCTTTCCAGTCACCCGCCCATGTTTCTACGTTGATTGTCAAGAGGTAAGTGAAAGCAATTTCATTGCTTGTTTTATTACCTGCCGTCACAGTTACCGGTCCACTTTGGGCACGCGGAGGAACTGTTGCTACAATTTGACTACTTGTGGCACTTACAATTTCAGCCTTCGTTTCATTAAAGTGGACGATATTTCGGTCCGTTTCCGGTATAAAATGTGCTCCTTTCAAGGTGATGTTGGTACCAAATTTTGCACTGTCAGGAGTTATTGAGGTCAACTCAGGAGTTACGATACTTTGGGACGAAGAAATTTGACTCTGCTCGCATCCTACCGCGAATATACAGATGGAAACGAACAGTAATTTAAGAACCCACAGGTGATGGCTGTGCAGGACCATAGCATCTGATTAAAGGTCGAAAAAAGTACTCTTTGTATGCCTCAGGTACCATCATTCAAGAAATTTCTTCACTTATGGAAAGATTCTTCTATACATTGATACCTATCGGTTTGTATCTCTGTATAATTTACAAAAAACTATATTGATTCTTGAACTGGTTGGTATGGTGTAGCACTATAGAATGAACAATTCGATGGATAGGGATAAAAATAGTAGATTTGGCTGCTTATAGGACCAGCCAGAGGATCAGGAGAATAATCATCAACCAGGCTGCAATCTTCACACTCAACGGTTGCCGGGGGAATTCATATCCACAGATTGGACATACCTCAGCGTCCGCATCTATCTCAATTGCACAACCGGGACACTCTTTTTTACTCATATTTTCCGAACCCAGAGTTTAAGATATCATTTTGAAGAATCATATTACGAAAGTACAGATTTACTACTGGTACAGCAATTTCAATAGTCGCCAGACTCCTGGGGTATAATGTTACAAATGGGAACAAATAACTCATTTTTGAATTTAAATTCTAAAGAGGTTTGGATAAATTAGTTTGAGTGTCAGCTACGATAAATAAAAGATAAGCCAGATACAGCAGCCACAAGTACACATTTGGTTGTTTACATTTAAAATTCGTTATTAAATAGTTTATCTGGAGACGTAAGACAAATATGAATTCCTAAAGCTTAAGACCATGTATGTGCTTGATTACCAAAAGCAGATCGCCCTGATTAAGGAGATGGTTCAACTGCGAAAAAATGATGAGAAATGGGAGGCGTACTATCATCATCCCTCAACTAACGAAATGTGGAAGAGCTTTTTCCCAAAAGCGAATGGTAAAAAACGCGGCCCGAAAGTAATGCGGAAAGAACCGGTGCCGAATGAACTGGAAAAACGAATTAATCTCTGCCTGAAAGATGGATGCCGGGAAGATGCTACAGGGCTTTCCATTGAACTTTCAACCGAGCCTGATAAATGGGAACAAATTTTCAAGATAGTAGACGAAAACTACCGTAAATATGATTTGGCCCAAATAAAAACCTTTTTTAATAATTTGGGAGTTTATGATTTTGAGGGACTCTTTGATGAGTTGGAATATGAACTCGATCAGTTTGGATTGGATGAGAATGAAATGAAAAAACTTATCTGGAAGGCCCGAAAAATAAAAGCAAAAAAAATGATTTTGTTTTGGTAACAATCTGAATCGACCCCGAATGTCATTATGATGGGCGGTGTATCTCAATTACGATAATCCGGTGAGCTTTTCGCTGATATCCCAAAGCTTCTCTGTTAATATATCGTCCAGAGCGATTTTAGCAGGTTCAATCTTCTCTTTGTTTTTAAAGTAATATCCACTTTCCCCTTCTACTTCTTTCGAGGTTGCCAGGTAAACAGGAGTTTCTGCTCCTTTTTCCGGAGATTTCATAAATGGTTTTCCAAGCGTGAATAACAGATACATGAGCCAGCTGGCCTCACTGGTTAATTTTGTGCGAACGGTGCCCGGGTGCAGTGCATTGGTTGTGATAGAATAGTCAGTTGTGCGTTTAGCCAGCTCATGGGTAAACATGATATTACATAACTTGGAGAGCCCATATGCTTTCATCGGGCTGAATTCCTTTTTCAATTGAAGATTTTCTAGATCAAAGGCGTGAGCTACGCTGCGATGTGCTTCCGAGGAAATATTAATTACGCGGGCATCAGGTGCTTTTTTAAGCGCAACTATAAGGAGATTAGTCAGGAGAAAAGGAGCCAGGTGATTTACGGCAAAGGTTTTTTCTATTCCATCAGCAGTTTCCTGGCGACCTGAGACTATAATGCCGGCATTATTGATAAGAATATCCAAGGCGTCAAATTTGTTTAAAAATTGATCAACAGCTCTTCTGATATCGTACTGTAAGGCCAGATCTGTCAATAGAATTTCGATACCGGACTGACCAGACTCCTTGATGATTTCTTTACGCGCTGTTTCCGCTTTGTCCTCATTTCTGCACAACATCACGATATAGGCACCTTTTTGAGCAAGCTTTTTTGCAGTAACTTTACCAATTCCGGAGTTAGCCCCGGTAATGAGACACACTTTATTTTCGAGATTGGTGTTCTCCATAAAAAGAGTCTATATTCGCCTTTTGCTTAAAGGCTGTTTGGTCGTATTATTTGAAATAAAAGCCTGCATATTACTAGTAGTTATTTTTAACGCAGATTACCCATAAAGGGTTTAGTGAAGTTAATTCTAAAGTAGAATTTACAGTAAAATGATTCAGGATTATCTAAATTCAGTAGAAAAGTTTATTGTAGTGGGCGATCGTGTGTTGATTAAACCACGGGAGATGGAAGCCCGCACCAAAAGTGGTTTGGTTTTACCGGCAACGGTCCAGGAGAAGGAGGAAATCCAGAGTGGATATGTAGTTAAAACAGGACCGGGTTACCCCATTCCTTCCCAGGAGCTGGATGAACCCTGGAAAGAAGACAATAGTGAGACCCGCTACATTGGTATGCAGGCGGATGAGGGGGATCTGGCCATTTTTCTTAAGAGTCAGGCTCACGAAATTGAGTTTGAAAATGAGAAGTACATAATCGTGCCACATGGAGCCATTCTGTTACTGATTCGCGAAGATTTCGAAGTTTAATAAATTTAATATGGCCGGTTTGAATCAAGATATGTAAGTTCGTGTAAATCCTTCACTTAAATACTTGTATTATGGATCGCCATCAATTTCTTATTCGCTCTTCTCTGGCTGCCGCGGGTGCAGCTGTACCTTTCCATAATTTATTCGCAAATGCGGGATTCGCTGGTACTTTTACCAAGTTACGCAGGAACGTAGGCTATTTTACCGAAAGAGGTGGAACCATCGGGTGGATGGCTGCCGACGATGGAGCCGTGGTGATAGACTCCCAATTTCCTGAAACTGCTAAGAACTGCTTCAGGGGACTCCGGGAACGAACGGGGCACCCACTTAATCTGCTGATAAATACACATCACCATGGTGACCATACAAGTGGAAATTCTGTTTTTAAGGGAAAAGTTGAACAGATAGTGGCTCACCAAAATGTGCCGAAACTGATGAAGAAAAGCAGTGAGGATAGCGAAGGAGAACCCGCTTATCCCGATACCACATTTGCCGATTCATGGAAGCTGGACGTGGGGGATGAAACGGTTCATGCTACTCACTACGGCCCGGCCCATACCAGTGGAGACGCTGTTATATATTTTGAGAAAGCAAATATCGTCCATATGGGAGACCTGATTTTTAACCGAATGAATCCCTATACGGATCGCCCGGCCGGTGCCTCCATTCATAACTGGATCAATGTGTTAAAATCGGTCACAAATGAGTATCCTCCTGATGCAATCTATATTTTCGGGCACGGGAACCCGGAGTTTGGTGTGACGGGAAAAAACAAGGATGTGCTTGTAATGCACGATTATCTGAACGCATTGGTTGAGCATGTTGAAAAGGGTATTGAAGCGGGGCATCCCAAAGAAAAAATTATCGATAAACAGAAGCTCGAGGCGTTCCCTGAGTTCCAGTATGCCGACTGGTGGACACTCTCGCAAAACCTCGAAGTTGTGTATGAAGAAGCGAAGTAAATGAAAAAATAAAATCTGGTGATGCCGAGTCAGCACACTAAAAAAAAGGAGCCGGAAAACAAGCACCGTAATCAGCGAAAAGAACTACGAATATGTATGTACTGCGGTGCCAAGGCCCCTTTGGTATGGGTCCATGGACACGGCCAATGTGCCAATTGTGGGATCAATGTAGAAGAATGTTGTCGTGGGGAACAGGAGAAATCGGAATAAGCAGCCTGCCCAAAAATTAAGCCTATTCCACTGAGTAAACTTTAT